>DAOURL010000159.1 GCA_030625165.1 Methanosarcinales archaeon
AATGGGGATATGGATTTTGAGAGGGCACGTCCTCTATCGGTGATGCTCGGCGAGACTGGAATGTACTACACAGTGCCAGCGGGCACTGGAGACTACCGCGAATATGCTGAAATGTTTACAGGAGGTAAATGAGATGAAGACAATATCTGTACTTGGTTTGGTTTTGCTGCTGCTCGGTTCCGGATTCACCGGAATTGCCGCCGCAGACAATTCGATGGACATAACCGGTGCGGTGCAGGACGCAATGAATGAGCTTGGGGTCACAAGCGAGACTCCGGGCCTATGTGTGTTGACCGATGCCGGATACGTGAAGGTTAATGGAGAGACGACAGAAGATTGCATAAGGACAATCCGGGATGAAACGGGTTGTTCTATTGGAGATGGGAACTTATTAACGATTCATAGATCGATAAATAGCCCGTTCTGGTTTGTGATCTTTGATAACGAGACAAAATACTGTGTTTACACCGTCTACGAGGATGGAACATTCAACGCAATAAAGGTCAATATCGACGGAGGGGACGCCACAACCAGCGATGGCTGGAATGCGATGAAGGCAGCACTCGGATCAGACGCGTTCACAATCGTTACGATTGCGAATGCGTGGGGCTATGGCGCACCGTACGACTTCTTGAAGTGTGCCGAATTCCACAACCACCTCTGTCCCGGGATGACGTCAGGCTACATGCTTGCAGACTATCTGTTGAAAGAGTACCCGCTGGGTGCTGGCGAGAAGTACGTGGTGATCGCATGCCCGATCTGGTGCAAGGACGATGCGCTGCAGGTTATGCTGGATACAACCATCGGGAAACGGAGCATCTTTGCAAAGAACATGCCGGCACACGACGAGGACGCAATCGAGAACGCTGCCGGGATATACATTGTCTGGAATGGAACGCTTGGTAGCGGAACCGGTCATGTCCTCTCGTTTGACTTTGACGAGGCGCGCAATGTTTCAGATGTGACCGAAACTGATTTTAACACATACCCCATGGCAAGCAGGATCAAGATGGACTGGGGTATGATGCCGTACCTGAATCAGCCGGAAACGTTCGTATCGACGCTGCACACGTTCGATGTGACCTCTGATCTGCTCAAGAGGCTTGAGCTGGCAGGAGTCGATCCTTATGTCGAACTCGGTCTTGTGGAAGATCCCTGCGCAATCGATATCTCGGGTGCGCTGCAGGATGCAATGGCTACGCTTGGAGTAACGAGAGATAGCCCCAGTCTCTGCGTGTTGACCGACGCCGGATATGCGATGGTAGATGGTAACACGACCGAGTGCTGTATCGGAACGATCGAGAGGGTAACCGGATGCTCAATCAGCGATGGAAGCCTGTTACCGGTCCACAGATCGATAGATAATCCGCTCTGGTTCGCAATCTTTGATAACGAGACAAAGGACTGCGTTTACGCGGTTTACAAGAATGGAGCATTCACCGCAACGGCGATCAACATCAACGGAGAGAACGCCACAACCAGCGATGGCTGGAATGCGATGAAGGCAGCAATCGGTTCCGATGCATTTTCAATCATTACGATCGCAAACGCATGGGGTTACGATGCACCCGATGACTTTTTGAAGTGCACGGACCTGCACAACCACCTCTGCCCGGGACTGTCGTCAGGCTACCTGATTACAGGATACATCCGTGAGAAGTACCCGCTCGGGCCGGGCGAGAGCTACACGTGGATCGGATGCCCGAACTGGTGCAAGGAGGATGCTATCCAGGTTCTTCTGGATTTAACCCCCGGAAAGAAGAGTCTAATTGCCAAACAACGTTCCGGAGAACTTTTCGTAAAAGAGAAACCTCTTGCAGGAATTCTCATAATCTGGAACAGCACCGCAAAATCAGGAAGAGGTGTTGCTTTCCAGTACGATTGGGGGGAAACATGCAATCTTTCTGATGTCAATCTCAGTGATTTCAAGCCATCAGGAGGTAAAACAAATCCCCTATTCTGGACGACCCGGATAAAAGCCAGTTTCGGACTGCTGCCGTACCTCGATCAGCCAGATATGTTTGTATCACTGGCTTCGGACGAGTTTAATGTAACCTCTGAACAACTCGACCGGGTGAAGATGGCAGGAGTCGATCCGTATGTTGAACTCGGGCTTGAAGAACCAACCGAGGTGCGTGGAGACTTCAACGGCGATGGTATGGTCACATCCGCTGACGCATTGATACTGCTTCAGGCAGCGGTTGGGAAGATAACTCTGTAAAAACGCCGAACATGAATAATAACAACAAGAGGTAACTAATATGAAGAAAATAGTATTGATCCTGGCTGTGCTGCTGTGCAGCATGGCATTCTCTGCGAGTGTGCTTGCAGAGAACGATGGAGTCGCTGCAACGAGCAGCGGGAAGACTGTAAAGATGGCAGGAGGCACTCCGGGTGGAGCTGACTGGGGGTATCCGGCCCCATTTACGTTCTACCCGAGGGGTCCGGGTTATTCCAGGATGAGTCTCTTATTTGATACCCTTACATGGAAGGATGCGGACGGGGTCATACCCGCTCTTGCAGATGGCTGGACGGTCTCTGACGATGGTAAGACGTGGACGTTCTATCTTGACAGGAATGCGAGATGGCATGATAACGAATTGTTCACAGCGGATGATGTGAAGTTCACCATCGAGTATATGCAGGATCACGAGGGCGAGTTCACATGGTTCGAGGCGATCAATTATATCGATAACGTGGAGGTTATTGACGACTATACAGTCGTCATGAATCTAAACGCGCCGATGGCATCGTTCCTGGTGGACATCGCAGGAAATGTGCCGATACTGCCTGAACATATATGGTACGATGTGTCAGACCCGCTCACATTCAAAAACGCTGACGCAGTCATAGGTACAGGTCCACTGAAACTTGTGGAATACGACTCGGCTATGAGCTCTTACCAGTATGAGGCTAATTACGACTACTACGATGGAAAACTCCTCGTAGATGAGTTTATATCGATGGAAGTTGGAGATGCGCCGGCTGCACTGAAAACCGGTGATGTGGATGAGGTATCTTTCTGGGGATCTGAGATAATAGCGGTTCAGGACTTCGAGGATAATCACCCGGACTTCACGATAGTCACCGGTCCGAGTTTCTGGGTGCTCCAGGTGATCTTCAACTGTGACGCGGATGATACGAAAGGGTATCCGACAAACATACTGGAGTTCAGACAGGCAATTGCACATGGAATCGATAGAGACATGATCGTTTCGAATGCATTGGATGGCGGTGGTATACCTGCGAATACTGGCATAATGCACCCCGACTCGATCTGGTACAACCCTGATTGCACGGTTTACGAGCATAGCTCGGATACGGCTAACGACATACTCGATTCACTGGGCTTCACCGAGAAGAATTCTGATGGGATACGCCAGTACCCATCAGGCGCGGAGCGGAGCGGACCTCTCACATTCGACCTCTATACGACCGGCAAATTTAGTAGGGAGGCAAAACTGATAAGGGATGATCTTGATGTCATTGGGATTAAGATAGAGGTGAGATCGAGCACGTGGGGTCCTATAGATACTCGTCTTAAGGAGGGTAACTTTGACATGGTGATCAGCGGTCATGGAGGAATATCAAATCCCCAGATTATGCGCATCCCGTCCTGGCCTGCGAGCACATATCAGAATTCCGAGTATGATTCTATCTTTGCAGCACAGGAGGTGGAGATGGATCTCGATACGCGAAAGGAACTTGTCAATCAGCTCCAGGAGGTGGTTGCAGACGATCTTCCGGTCTATACTCTCTACCACCCGTACATGTGGTGTGTTTACAATCCTGAAGTGCTCGACACATGGTTCTATACAAGAGACGGGATCGGTATAGGAATTCCACTCGAATTGAACAAACTCATATTCCTTGCACGGTACGGAGATGCAAACGAGAATGGGAAGATCAATATGCAGGATGTGACCACGATCGAGCGGATGATTTTGGAACTCGATGATGAGTCGGATATGGCAGATGCGAACCAGAATGATAAGATCAATATGCAGGATGTGACTCACATAGAACTGATCATTCTCGGAAGGGCGCCGATTCGCACCAGTTAAAGGCATAAGTTGCTGCTTCATGCAGCAACACCTATTTTTTTATACCAATGCACCAGATAAGCAAACTCGTCTATTATTTTGTCATAGTACTTATAATATTATCTATAAAATTTTCCCTGCCACGGGCGATGCCAGGCGACGCACTCTCATATCTGACAGATCCGGGCGCAGATATACCAGTCAGGATGACCGAGGAGAAGAGAGAGATCTTGCTCGCATATTATGGGCTTGATAAACCGCTTTCAGAGCAATACATCACTTATATGGTTGGAATAATTCGAGGAGATCTTGGATGGTCGATATACTACAGTGCCCCGGTTCTGGAGGTGATACTCGGTAGATTGAAATGGACACTCATCCTCGTTGGAACCTCAACAGCAATCTATATCACGCTGGGTATACTCCTTGGCGCAACGTCCGCATTGGCGCGGGGCAGGAAGAAGGATATGGGACTTCTCATATCCAGTATCTCTATCAGT
>DAOURL010000257.1 GCA_030625165.1 Methanosarcinales archaeon
TCCGGAACTGCACTTCAGGGGCATACGAAGAACTGGCTAATACGGTCAGCAATAAGAAAGTATACCTGACTGCGGAGATGACTGCGGAGATCGGGAGCTATGTCGATGCAACCGGGAATATGACGGTACTGGTGGAGCAGACCTCGTCACATGCTGTGAAAGGTAAGCGGTCGCTGGTGTCAAAGCTCAGCACCGATTATGTGAAGGTGGATATCACGCACACGTAAATACGCCGGTGAAAGACGGAATACCAAGAAGAAAGAAGGGTTTCTCCCTTCTTTTTATTTTTTTCTCTCTCCCACATAAGCAGGAAACAACCAGCACTGTTGTGCATGTAAAAAATTTCAAATCAAATAAAAGGCGGTAAAACAAGATGAAAATAGAGATAATCGTTATTGCATTGATCTGTATGGCAACGCCAGCGATGGCAGAGCCGACACCGTTTGTGATTACCGGGCACGTATACGACTTCTGTGGCAACCCGTGCAACGATTCATGGGTTCGGGTAACGAATCCGAACACGGGCGAGGGTTGGGATGCCCAAAACTCATCAGAATCGAACTACTACTTGCTCATGCTGGACAGTCGCAATGTGAGCGCAGGTAATGTCCTGCGGTTTGATGCGCAGGGGTGCCTCCAGTCAAAGACCGTTATGCATACTGTGGCTGCGGATGAAATCACAACAGGCGGCTTTGTAGTGGATATCACGCTTGAACCCGTAGCAGGACCAGACCTCACCGTGACCGCGATCAAGATGCCGGATCACATCTACTGTGGTAGAGACGCTCTGATCTATACAACGGTTGAGAACATCGGAACGGTTGATGTAGGTACATTCGATCTGACGCTTGAGGTGGATGGCACCGTGGTTGATACGGTCAGTACTGTATTGCCACTTGGGACCTGTGCTGCAGGCACAGAAGTGGTATTCAGATGGGCGCCAGCATCCGCGAAGACATTCAACCTGAAGGTTGCCGCAGATTCGGGTAATGCCATCTCTGAGTCGGACGAGACGAACAATGATCTTACAGAATCCACCTGGATAGCTTCGTCAACAACGATATACGTGCCAGCAGATTATTCGACGATACAGGATGCGATCAATGCATCGTCAGCAGGAA
>DAOURL010000104.1 GCA_030625165.1 Methanosarcinales archaeon
CCTCCGAGCCCTATCGTCTCATTGAGCAGACCTGATGTGTTGTGATGAGTGTAGTTGTACAGCGTGCCTGATGTGGCTTTGAACTCGACGACTGCACCGAGCTCGACTACAGGGTCATTATCCTCGTCTTTGAGATACGCGGTCAGCCGGTATGCATACTCCTGTACAGTATCTGGCTTTGGAGATGTTCGGAATGGAGGTCCGCCAGATACTGATTTGTTGGTGAGTTCGATACTGTCTGCATGATTCGGGCTTGGGTCAGGTGTGCCCACCACATCCACGTTGGCATCCGGAACAAGGTTGTTGCTGCAGTCCCCTTCTCCTGCGGCACCCTCATAAGTGACACACGATGGATAAAGGATTATAGGAACGTATCCTGCGCTCGCATTATCGATCCGCAGTTGGTAGGTCACATTCCAGTACTTCCCAACCGTTATGATGCGATCCGGACGGTTTCCGATATCCCACGCGAGTATCGTCCGGTTTCCTTCGTAGGTGATATTCGGGTTCAAATACTCATACTCATACTGCCCTTCCGAGCAATCGGCAAGAGTGCAATTGAAGTACGTGACGTTCGCACTGTCGTTGATATATGTCACGTTCGCTAACACACCCTCGACAACGGCGTTGTTTCCGAGCCGTATAGCAATCTTCGGCTCGGGCGCAGTGAAGTTTCCAAGTTCGCCTGCGATGCCTACAAAGATATTCTTCAAGACCGTTGCATTCGGAGCGAAATAGTATTCCCCGCCTGTGATGTTTGCGATCTGGCGGAGTACCCGGTCATCGATCGTAGAGCCAAATCCGACCGTGAATATGGTGGTGTTGTTTGCTGCCGCACGCTCTGCTTCTGCGATCATCGAGTGGTAGCCCACATTGTCGATGCCGTCTGTCATCAGGATGATCGTGCCGTTCTCGATTGGTTTTGATACTGCGGCAAAGTAATCGTAGAGCGCATTGTTCGCCTCGTAAAGCCCCTCATCGATCGCGGTCATGCCGTCTGCTGTGAGGTTGTCGATGGAGTCGTTGATCGGATCGAAGCTGACGATCGAATCGGTGAGTGAGTTATTGATCTGCGCCCGCCATTCAAGCCAGTTTACAGGTGTGTCCGCTATCCCGACAGACGTGCCTTCAGGCCACTCCACGACCTGCCATTTATGAACTACTGGTTCTCCTGTGTACCATCGCTGCATCTTCAGGTTATTGTCGGCTGTAAAGTAACTGATCCAGTAGGACATTGCATAAGCAGTTCCGGTTCCTTCGCAATCATTCGTGACAAATGCAAGCGCCCTTTTGCGATTAACCGGTGTTATTCCTATATCTACTGTCAAATCACCCGAACTTGCTGACACAGTTCCACTCTGGATAGTTGCACCACTGTCCTCTGGAAACTCTATCACAAAGTATCTCACGTAATCCGTGCCTGCTGTTGAATCGGAGTGTTTGGAGAATGTCAATGTCGTTGAGTCTGTTATCTCTCCTTTTATCGAGGTATGAGCCAATCCGTTATTATCCATCCTTGAAGTGAAGTAAAGCCATGTGTTTGATGTGTTAACCGAAGTTATGGTCTGATTGGCTTGGACACCCGACCATGATGTCACCCCGGTCTGGACTGTTGTATTATCAGTGAAACGAATTACAAACCAGTCAACAGTGACCTCTGATATGCCAGATGCCGCCCTCGTAAGCGTCAGAGTATTATTTGCTGTCAACTCTCCTGTAACCCATGACTCGTCTATATATTTCGTTGATTTGCTGCTCGAACTCGTGCTTAACGTAACAAAGCATTTAGTGGCGTGATTTGCCACAGGAGTTATCGTAACATCCTTCTGACTATCTGATTTTGAGAGTGTAGTGGTCCCGCTCTGAACCTCTATATTGTCTGCCTGTACAATAAAATAAGATACCTCACCCTCGCCTGAACTGGACCCTCTTGTGAATTCTATTGTATCGTTATCACTAAAATGGCCTCTGATCGCGAAAGCATAGGCATACGAGTCCACGGCAAAATCGTCGCTGCTTTTAACAATCAGGAAGGTCTTGTTCAAATCTACAGTGGGTATATCCACAGTAGTCGATGTGTCAAGGAAAGCGGCTGTTCCCGAATTTACGGTTTCGATTGTGCTGTAGACATTGATCGCAAATTGCGTATCGTTTCCTATAACGTTTGTTCCATTGACCACGATCCGGTAATTTGTGCCGGGCGATAGTGCAGCACTCACCATCTCCGGATTTGAACTCGCGGATGAGTTGAGAAGGGTTATTCCATCATACAGGTATAGATCAAGGTCGGATGCATCAGCCCATGATAGGTTGAAATAATGGGTCGCATAAGAATCGACCGTGAAGTAGCCCTCCCACTGGTTCCCCTGACACACGTAACTCTCCTGCGTCGAGGTCTCATTCGTGCTTGAATAACTGTATGTCGCAAGTCCGACCCGATCCTCCCTGGTCGGATCAAGACTTGATATGAACGCATGAGATGCGATCTGCGCAGCACTCATCTTGTCGATGTAAGAGCTGATGTTAAATGCCTGACCAGAGGTTCCGCTCACCGTTATCGTCCAGTTTCCAGGCTCAACATGATCCATATCGGACTGTGGATACTGCCCGGAGAGTGGGTTAATCCAGATATACTCCGGGTTTGAGCCCGCACCGGCATATCCTGTCGTATCACCCCCTGCCCCATACACATGACCGCCCGGACTGGTCAACGAGAGATTCAAATCGCTGCCAGACCACTCTAATTCTATCTTGAGATCGTTTATGGTTTCGTTGATTGTAAAAGTATCAGTCCATGTCCCGCTATCAGGAATGGTGTCTTGAACCCCATAATTATAGGGCGTAAACCCATCATAGCCGTAAGATATCTCGGTGATATCATAATCACTGATTTCCTGAGCAATGTTATTATATATCTCACTCAGTTCTGATGAATTTGGAGCATAATAGTATCTGCCATGTTTATTGTTCCAATCAGAGGTTCTGGAAATGCTCCAGAGATCATACTCGGTTGTTTTTAAGTAGTCTCCAGTCCAGTTGCCTGGATCATTGTTTCCATTTTCGTAACCGGTGTTATGCGGAGATACGTTCAACCCAATCGTATATATTAGAAATGGTGCATTCAACAGTCCATTCCTGTCTTCATTTATGCTGATGCTGTGGTCGCTACCATCGTAATATCTCGTGGTGGTTCCGATCGATTCGCTCGTACCCCAATCATGCCATGGTGCATAATCTTCACTACCCTTCTCCCGACCACTAGTACCAGAATCATCGCCATCAGTGAGTGCGACCACAACAGGAATGGCATAGCTCCTGTGATAACTTGCTTTGACACATGCCACTCCAATAGTATCCCAGATAGGAGTCCAACAGTCTGCACTGAGCCCATCAATGGTATCATTTACAAGAGTTCTATTCTGGGATGAATTTAATAATACCCAATTTAAGTACATCTTCGGACTTTCTAAGTCAGTACCATCAAAAGCATATATTGCAACCCTATTCACACTGCTCAACTGGCTCACAAACGTTTTTGCAGCCATTTTGGCATCGGCGATCTTCGACCCACTCATCGAACCTGAATTATCTATCACAAGCACAACATCAAGCGGAGTTCCCGCGTAGTAATCGGGATCCATGCTCCCGGACCTGTCGAGTGTCAGCATCGCATGAGCAGCAAGATATATTCCTGTGATGTCGCCCTGCCCTGATACGGACGTGGTCACGTTGATGATCCCACCCGGCTCGACCGGATCCGGTTCGATCGTTGTTATGACCGAGATGAAAGGTTTGTCCATGATCTGAATAACGATACTTCCTTCAATCTCGTATCCCGAATCATTAAGCACCTTCGCGGTAACGGTTGCGTCTCCGGTGACAGCAGATTGCAGCGTGATCGTTACCTGTCCGTGCGAATCAGTCGTTCCAGTGGCTGAAGAGAGAGTTCCAGGACCTGTGAGAATGAAATCAACAGTTCTATTATGAAGCGTGTGTCCCCATTTATCGATCACGGTTCCGGTGATCGTTGATATGTTGACTCCGGGGATGTTTGATGTGGATATCTTTGTGGCGTCTGCCGTAACAACAACTCTTGCCGGCTCTTCCGCATAGAATATCACAGTTGCCGAGTCGGTGAGATTCGTGTAGTCGCCGGTCACATTGATGTATGTGCCGTTCACTACCACACTGCCGGTGAATTTCGATGGTCTGATGGTTATCGTTGCCTCTCCAACCGAATTGAGCGGCTTGATGACGGGGTCACTGTCTGTCATGTTGAACCGGATCGCGCCTGTCGATAAGAGTGGATTTCCAAACTCGTCTGTGACCTTGCCGGTTACGTGCGAGAGATCGATGCCATTGGCAGAGACGTTCTCAGGACTTGCGGTTACGGTGATGTTTGTCGCTTCGCCTGCAAGACCGACGATCACACCGGATACCTGCACTGTGACGCCATCCTCATTGGTGACGTTCATCACGGTGATGAGATTGTCTCCCGCGCACTTGTCGATCAGTGCGATTGCTGTTGTGATGCCTAATTCATTGGTGGTATTTGTTGATGGGGTTATGTTTGTGCTGTCGTTGGTACTACTCGAAGGCGGAGCGATCGAAAAGTTCAGTGTCACATTCGGCATCACCCGCCATTTACTTTCATTATTCGCAAACTCGTCCCTGGTCTTATCATAGACTGTTGCCGTGACCAGATGTCTGGTGTCCACAGTGCCAGATGAATTGGCAGAGAGTATGATCCGCGAGATCGGTCCCCTGACAAATGTTACATTAACTGTCGCGTTTACGACACCTGCCTCTGCTGTGATATTTGCAGTACAGAGATCCCATGAACTGATGTTTGCGACAGCGATGCCGGAAGCGTTGGTATAGTCATAACCTGCGCTTAAGATTCCACAATCCGTTGTGAAGTTCACGCGCGTGTTATTGAGCGGGTAACCTGTCGTGTTCGTGAGATTTGCTGTGATCCAAACGGTTCGATTGTCTGCAAACGCCTCATTCGTTGACGTGGTAAGATTCAGCGCACCTGCTGAGGCTATCTGGATCGATAGCAGTACCATGCATAATATGATAACAATTTTTCCCCTGTTCATGCAAGCATCCCATCAATATAATACGCCGTAATCGGGTATAAGCTTTTCGAGGATTCTTGGGAGTCAGGTTGGTGTAAACGCTAAAGGTAACTACTCAGGTACCTAAAACCACTATCGGGGGACTTCACTATGCAGGAACTACTCGGGACGTGGGGGGTACTGTAATCAAACCGGGAAGTTAACCACAGAGTGCGCAGAGGGACGCGGAGGGGAAATAAACGGTTAAATTCTCTGCGTTCCTCTGCGCCCTCCGCGGTTATTTTTCTTGCCAGAAAGTACAGAATCGCAATCGGACGACCAATCAACATACCTGAGTGGTTACCGCTAAAGATCCACGCCATGCTCTTTAAAATACTCATAAAACGCCGCTTGTATCCGGTCGTCCACGTACACAACCCCATCGACAGACCGGTTCAGCAGGTAATCGAATATCTCTGTGATCTTAAGTATAGGATACACAGTTAGACCGGCTTCTGTCAGCATCTCTGTGGTATCGTTGCCAGCTTCATCGACCTCCTGCCGATCGACCGCTACCAGGATGCCTTTCGGACTCAAATCCCTGTAATCGGTCAGTTTCGCCCAGTTATCGATCTTTGTCTTCCCGGTAACGACCACATCATCCACGATCAGGACAGAATCCCCGTCCCTGAGGTCTCCAACGATCTTCGTCTCTGACGGATCTCCGTACCGCTTCTCTTCCTTCCGGTCATAGCCCCAGCGCAGATCGATCCCCCCCGCATCCTGACCCCGACTCCTGCCCCAGAGTTTTTCTGCGATCAGCACCGAGAGCGGAATTCCCTTGTATGCAGGACCGTGTATGTAATCAAAATCGGTGCCGACCGCGCCATCAACGATCTCCGCCACGTATGCATCTGCTGTTTCGGAAGCTCTCCTGCCGGTATTGATTGCGACAGCGATGTTGACGAAATAAGGCGAGACCCGCCCGCTCTTAAGTCTGAACTCCCCAAACTTTACCGCGTCCGATTCGAGCAGGTGCAGCAAAAAATCTTTCTGGTGTTGTTTCATGTTAAACTCCCCTCAATCGATCGATGATCTCCCTGTAAATTTGTTCTGCTGAGTCCTTCGGGTTCTCTGATCGGTAGATCGCACGTCCAACGATCTCGTAATCAGCCCCGCTGGTAACTGCATCTCCCGGCTCTGCGCCCTGCGCATGTACTCCCGGCGATATGATATATGCCTCACTTTCGCTCTCACTTTCGAGCATTTCTGATAGTCTCTTGACCCTCCCCGGACGCGTGGCAGGCAGAACCACCCCGTCGACGCCGATCCCTGACACCATCCGGATGAGCCGCTCCGAGATCGGTTCGAGGTATTCGACCGAGCCCGGATGCGTCATCTCGATGACCGTGATCACATCGCCTTTGCCCAGATCCACAACCTCGCGCACGGCATCCGCGCCGACGAACGCATGCATGATAACACCGTCCGCGCCTGCATCGTAGGCGATCTCTGCTATCTTTGCGCTGACATAAGGGATGTCCGCAATCTTCCCATCGTAGATTATCGGGAGGTCCGTAGCGTCCCTGATTCGTGAGATGATCTCCTTTCCGGTCTGCATCTCAAGAGGTCTTCCGACCTTGATTGCGAAATTGCCGTCAGCGCTACCCAGTTCCTCTGCCATTCGAACCGCAGAGGACGGATCCTCCATATCAAACGCCACCATGATCCCTGGTCTCTTTTTTAGTCTGCTCGTGTCATCACATCCTCGATTAGTCTGATCCTCCCATCCACTTTATGTTTGCGGAAATGGGGTAACTATTAACTCTCACTTTTCGTTTAAATTTAGCAATATTTTACAATAAGCACTAAATTCACTTATTTAAAATTAATTAATAGAATTAACAAATCAAATACTTTATAATAAAATTATGCTATAACATATTTTATTAAACATTTTAAAAGTTTGATGCAAGTACGATTTTTATTAAAAATGATTATATACTTATCTTCCGGAAAATAATTGGGTCAACTCGATCATTCCAAAAACTATAGGAATACGCATATCCCTACCGACAACATGGGGGGTATCTGCATAACAGATGGGTAGATCCGCATACCTGCAGGTAAAAATCGGTAGCAAGAGGGGGTGTTATCACTGCGTGCGGTTTTCGCTGTGCCTGGAGGGGTGATACGAGTGGGTATTTTGATGGAAAATAATTATATTTAATCTTAAAAATTCCTATTTAGATATACTTATCAATCAAAATGTGAATATGCAACTATAATTAGTTATTATAACAAGTGATAGTTAATGAAATAATACTTCTATTTTATTTAAAATAATCCAATGTAAAACAAAAAGTGAGAGTTATGTTTTGAGAGATCCTCCACAAATTGTCACAAATGCACCGCAGAATGCGATCTGCGAAAGAACGCGGCGAAGCCAGCACGCAGAGTTGCAGGGGCTGAGAGTTGAGACTGCTTCTCCGCGAACTCTCCGCTTTCGGAATACACAACTCCGTAAGCGCAATCACGAATGCTCACGTTTAAACGAATCTCACGAATGTATGGGGAAATAGCTGCCATATTCGTGCCATTTGCATCATTCGTACCATTCGTACCATTCGTGTTTAAGACGTGCACACACGTTTGCCGAAGCCATCTTCAGATCCGACATTGCTAAAAGCTACAAAAAACGTAACTACTCAGGTACCTAAACCACTATCGAGGGACTTCACTATATAGGAACTACCTGGGACATGGGCATACTGTAACCAAACAGGGAATTTAACCGCAGAGTACGCAGAGGGGCGCGGAGGTGGAATAAATGGTTAAATGCTCTGCGTTCCTCTGCGCCCTCTGCGGTTATTTTTCTTGCCAGAAATTACAGG
>DAOURL010000136.1 GCA_030625165.1 Methanosarcinales archaeon
AGCACCAGCATATACTCCGCCTTCGTGAGTTCCCCTTCGAGCACGCTGTTCTGCACCCAGTTGAGGTACTGCTTCAAGAATATCCGCACCTTGTTCAGGCGCTCGATTCCGACATCGTAGACGATTACTACGTACATGGCGCTACTCTCCCTCAATTCTTAATCGGTTTTGCCGATCCTTGCACAGTCTCGCGAGAACGATCATCGAGGGTGGTATGTTTATGAGGCGGTGCAGTTCCTGCAGTTCGTCTTCGTGGTTGTGGAATTTCATGGGTGTGTCGCCTATCGGGTGTGGATGATTATTTTTGCAATCATTATGGATGCAATCATTTGAAAGGTAAGCGTCGGGTGAAATCCTGCAACCGTAAGCGCCCAACCCCTGCATCATGGGCGATGATTGCACACATATTACCATCGCCCGCACCGGCATAACCCCTCACCACCACATCACAAGCGGCTTGTACTCCGCATCGCCCAGAACATGCTTCGCAAGCTTGTACAGTTCAAGCCGGATGAGCCGCTTGTACGACACGTTCCGCTTCAGCCCCTTATGCTTGATCGTCGTGCCCAGCTTCGCATTATACTCGGCAAGGAAGATCTTCTTGCCCTTCTCAGATAGCAGCATATCCCCAATCTCGCCGCGGAAACACCCGTCGTCGAGCATATTCTTATTCACCAGTTTGAGTATGATCCGGTCCACGATCACCGGCTTAAAAATCTCACTCACATCAAGCGAGAGCGAGAACCGCCGCTCAAACGGCTCATGCAGGTACGAAATCGTTGGGTTCAACTGCGTGTTGTAGATCTCGGAGAGAACTGTCGTGTACATGAGCGAGTTTCCGAAGCTGATGAGCGTGTTCATCCTGTTTTCCGGAGGGCGGCGGGTGCGTTTCGTGATCTTATACTCCTCAGGGAATATCACGTCGAGCGCACTGTAATAAATGTCCCGTATCCTCCCTTCGACGTTCATCATCTCAGGAATCGTGTTCGCCCCCTGAAGACGTGCGATCTCGCCATCAATCTTCTCGATGTACTGGCCAATCGCATCTTGCACATCATCTTTGCTCCGTGCGTAGTATCCAAGATTCTTGAGAATATTCCTGCAACTGCCTTCGATGAACTGCGCTGCAAGGTACCCCCGCTTCTCGCTGTCAAGGTAGTGGGCTGCCTGGTGTATCACGAGGTCTCCGCTTATTAGTGTCTCTCTCGGGTACATGCTGCCCTCATAGAAGCCATAGTAGTTGAAGAAGTGAATCGGGATGCCATTCTTCGCAAGATATGAGACAACGCCTGACGAGAAGGACAGTTTCCCGTAAGCGTATATCGAGTATATCTTGTTGATCGGAAGAACCCGTTTTCCTTCCTTGTTATGGAAATATACGGTGTTCTCCTTCCGTTTCAGAATCCCGTCCTGCAGGATATAGTAGTCTGATCTCAAGCTGGCATCTCTCCTTATAGTATTACTTAATCTCCCGACACTTACATTTATTGGCGGTCGGTAGTGGATAACTGTTACTCTCACACCCTTGCACCCTGTTACTCTATATCATTCGTGCATCTCGACGTTGTCACAAAACCCCGCGAAGGTTTTATGTACTGAACGGTCGTATATTATGTTGAACGGTGGTTCGATTGATTGAACTATTCAACAGGTATGTGCAGTGGAAGATCCTGTCATATTTCCTTGCAAATCCATGTACGTCCGTCCATGTAAAAGAATTGGCACGACGGTTGAATGTAAGTCCTGGAAGTGTCGGCAGTGCCGTAAAATTGCTTCATTCCGAAGGAGTTCTGGTAAAAGAGGAAAAAGGTCTTGCCCATCTCTATAAACTGAACACTGACCACTGCGTCGTACTTCCACTGAAAAAAGCGTATGGACTCGCTTTAATCACTGAAACGATCCCCAAAAGAAAATTTCTTGAAATTGATCCGGATATTATATCGCTTGCCCTATTCGGAAGTTATGCCGACGGTAGTTTTGACGAGAAAAGCGATGTTGACTTTTTGGTGGTAACTCCTAACAGAAGAGATCGACTCATCGACGTGGCAGAAGAACTGGAGAATGAACTTGGGAAAGAGGTGAGCCTGTCTGTGTTTGGACTATCTCAGTGGAGATCGATGGCAGAACGAAAAGACGCATTTTACAGTAGTATTATGAGAAATCACATACTGCTCTGCGGGGGTGAGTTGTTATGAAACTCGATGACTGTTTCCGGAGGGGGCTCTTAAAGAGGATAACTCCGGATATGGAAAACGCACGCAGGTCATTAGAACTCTCTACGAGTAACATCGAAGATGCAGATGAGAACCTGCGCATACACCGGTACCGGGTGGTAATCGTTTCGAGTTACACCGCAATGTTTCACGCCGCCCGGGCACTGCTGTTTAAGGACGGAATCAAAGAGCGCAGCCACGAATGTGTTCCAAAATATCTCAAAGAAAAATATAAAGATATGGGTGGGTATGCAAACGTGCTGGATATCTACCGGCGGTTCAGACATAGTGCGATCTATGGACTGGACGTTGTTTTGGATGAAGACGAAGCGCGAACGGCTCTAAATTCAGCAAAAGAATTCTTGAATATAGTAGAAAGCATAATATAATCGACATATTGAATTGGCAGAAGCATTGACCACTCATAACCCCCCACCCCGCATCAATCTCCCGAAACCTCATCGCAGAAGCAGAACTCGATGTATGCGCACTTCGCACAGATCCGCTTCCACAACGGGTGCGGCATACGCCCCTGCACAATTCTCTCGATCTCTTTGATCTCGCTTCGCAGAACCGCCTCGTCGTCGGGTGTCAGCGTGACTCGCACGGTCTCCCGGATCAGCGGGTAGTTGATCACGCCTTCAGCAGAAACGCCCCTCTGCAATAGGTAATAGAGGTAGAAGAGCAACTGCGCCCTGTGCGCATCCTCCATCTTCTTCGTCTTCTTCACCTCATGGAGTTCGATGCTTGAGCCACGCCGCACAAAATCTATGCTTATCGTGTTATCTATCGTGACATCCTTGCCATCCCGCTTATAACGATCCTCGTGTAGTTGTTTGCCTATCTCTACATTCTCGTGCCCCGCCTCAAGCGTGATATTGTGTGAGAAGAGCCAGAGCTTGGTGTGGCAGATGTGATAGTAGTCGATCTTAACACCCGTTATGCGCACGGCTCCGGACTGTATTCCCGCGTATATGTTCTCCGGTCCGGTTTCGAGTTCGGGTTCAGGTGCTGTTTCAGGTACTGTTTCGGATTCGAATTTGGGTTCGATTTCCGTCCCGTCCGGTTTGGATTCTGTTTCGGTCATGCCTTGTCACCACATAATATCGGATTAGGTTTCAATCGTCCTGATCGTCCTAATCCCCTGTCTGAAGTAGCCGATCCTTCTTTAACAGCCACAGCCACAGAGGTACAAATTCGATAACATTTTCTCCAATCGTTTCTTCTTTCAGGGTGTCTTCAGTTATTATTGTAGATTTTTTCAGATTAAAATACTCCATAGCCGCATTCAATGCTCTCACTTCCCTATTCTCCGACTTACCACTTAAATCCCAGCAGACTTGGACAAGTTCCCCAACGTCCAGCCCCGGTTTAACCACAAAGTCTACTTCCCACCCCTTTTCATTCTTCCAGTAAAAAACCCCGCTGCCGGATCGTCTGATGCTTAGGAAGACTACGTTCTCGGCAGTTCGCCCCATATCCTTTGAGAATGTAAATCCTATTGCATTTTTTATTCCGTTATCGATACAGTAGATCTTCTTCTGGCGTGACATCTGCTCTTTCAATGAATACGAAAAGAACGGAAGAGTTTGTACCAGATAAACCTCCTCAAGAATCCGGATGTAGTCTAAAACGGTGTGTGGCGAGATTCCAAGCGTATTTCCAAGTTTCCTTGCGCTCACCGGCGCTGCAATGCCGGTCAGGAGCAGATGGCTCACCCCCTCGATCTTCGATGCGTCACGTAGGGAATAGCGCAGGAGGACGTCCCGTGCGATTATCCCGGTGAAATAGTTCTTGAGTTGCTCCACCTTGAGCCGCTCCACGTTCTGCAGAACGACCTCCGGGAATCCCCCATATCTCATGTACTCGGATAATTTCCGTTTTATGGCAGGTTTCTGATTCAAAAGATATCCCAGTGTTTTATCGGCGAGATCAAGTCCAGTGAAGGTTAGATACTCACCAAAAGATAGCGGATATACCTCGGTTGTGATAACCCTTCCCGTGAGAAGAGACGAATACTCTTTCTGTAGAAGAGATGACGATGATCCGGTTATGATGAACTTTACGTCTCTGTTTTTGTCGTACATCTTTTTAACCCATGCTTCCCAGTTTTGAATGTTCTGGATCTCGTCAAAGAAGAGAAAAACACGTTCCACGGGTTCCTGCTCTTCGAGATAAGTCTCGTAGACTGTCTGTAGAAAATCCGGGTCTTTCGCGAAGGGGATCAGCGCGTTGTCGTCGAAATTGATGTAGCAGATATTATGGGTGGAACATGTTTTCAGGAGATGCTCTATCATCTGGTAAAGCAACGTGGACTTGCCACTGCGCCTTATCCCCATCAGAACTACGATCTCCCTCATATCGAGCAGAGGGAGGAGATTATCCATATATTCCGTTCTTGGAATGGAGTCGGGAACACCTTCGCCATACCACCACCCATTCCAGAATGAGAGCGCCTTCTGTATGATCGTCGTGTCTATCATGAGTTATTCATAAAGTATTCTGACACGACTGCTTAAATAGTATCGCATTATACTGCACGGATTCTTAGATTTTTGTGCAGTGTAGTGCGCGGATGAAAACGATCCCGCAACGGTCTGATTTGAACGGATATGCCGTCGCTTTGCCTGCAGTGTCGTACATGGTTTCAATCCCGCAACGGTCTGATTTGAACCAAGCCCGCCGCCGCCAAATCCCTGCATGTGCAAGATGTGCGATAACCGCCTGTCCCGTGTCCACGAATGGATTGCCTGTAACTGAGTATATTATCTCGTCAGTCACGCTACAAACCTCCTCGACTGTTTAGCATCTCCACGTTTTCACACCCTTCATCTGCACCACCTATACATACACATCCCCTCAATACCACATAAACCTCACTCAAAAGAGCAAAGTAAAACTGACCACTCCCGCCCCAATCATCCCCTCATAGCAGCGACCCGATCCGCGATCAGCAGACGCTGACCCCCCGCACGCCCTCGCACTTCAGCAGTTCCCCGACTAGATCATCAGGTATCTGCCGATCGGTTATGATGGTCAGTGTCGGGCGCTCGGCAAGCCGCGGGTCGTCAGCGATCGCCTGCATGATGCTGATCCCGCGTTCTGCCACACACACTGCCACCGAGGCAAGAATGCCTGTACGGGCGGCATCCACCGGCGTTATGACGATCACGCCGAGTTTGAGATCGGGCGCAACCTCACGCAGCGATGAGATCGGACGGATGTTCGTGAAAACGATTTTGAGCAGTGGATCCTGCGTAATCATCGATGCTGCGCCATCAACTGCCCTGCGATCGACGGAAGCCTCCCTTGCTATCTGGGTGTGCGCCAGTCTTATGCCGCCTGAGACTACCTTTCCGTCCGGTGTGACCTGAAAGCCGCGCTCCAGCAGCAGGCGCACGACCCGCTCCTGCGCCGGATATTTCTTGAATTTGTTTAATATGGCGTCCCACATGGTTATTTCACTATTCCTTTATCCCATTATCTGGGGC
>DAOURL010000139.1 GCA_030625165.1 Methanosarcinales archaeon
CATGACCGCACCAAGATTGCTGGAGTTTAGTTTCTCGGGAGTGATGCCGATGAGTTCTTCCAATTCTGTGTCCTGATACCACTTGGAAAACTTGTTGAGCGTTTCTCTGTCAATTATATGGTTGATTGCAAGCGATGCAAAAACTTCGCCCACGGGCAGTCCTCTTCGCGGAAGCAACCCATTTAATAGCTCGATAAGTCCGTATTGTTTGAATAAATCGTAAAGGACGGCTATGTCACCGTATCGTACCGATTTTGTGACCTCAAACGCTTTAAAGCGCTTTTTCGGAGGAATTATCCGCTTTTCGCCACTTATTGCCACTTCTATACCTAAATAGCGGGTATTGCGGTGCTTGACTTTGCCTGTACTATCCCTGTAGTTCTCCCGCTCATACACATATACGCGCTCCCCTCGCCTTATTCTTGTTTTTGCCATGTAGTCTATACGTGGGCTACAAGTATATAAAGCTTTTAACTGGTTATGACTAAGTAATGCCCCTTAGATTGCGATATGACGTAAATTCATATTAGCGTAGCCTATAAAACTCGTAATGTTAGGTTCTAAATGCATGAAATTCGAGATACCAGTAAATCTACAAGACTTTGTGATATAACCATGAAAGATAAAACGGTCTGTGTTGTAGGCTTAGGGTATGTTGGTTTACCTCTGGCAGAAGCTTTTTCGAGACATTTAAAGGTCATAGGCTACGAAATAGATGAAGAAAAGGTAAAGAGGTTAAGTGAAAGTAACAACGAAGAAAACACAGGCGTGCCAAGCAAAATTCATACTCGCCAGCTGGTGAAAATCCAGCCTGAGGAAAGGCTAGCCACCACCTCAGAACTGAACCCCGCACCCTGTCTGGTAACAGGCTGATGTGAAGCTGGGGGGATGGGATACCAGGCCACAATCGAAAGGTGAAGGTTATGAGCCCCGAAATTCTGATGATTCTGGAAGCCGACGTTGTCTGTGTGACGGAAGGCAGCATTCACACCACCGTTAGTCGGAACCTCCGGTCTTGGAATATAGCAGGGAGCTCTGGGACAGTGCGAGGTGATGTGAGTCCAGCGGGGTCTCAGACCGTAGCATGGTATCAAACGGAGACTATGGGAACTCGGGAGGCCCATTATGCTCTCCTTGTTCCCTCTACGGGAGCAGGAGTATGCGGCGTCAAGCCTATAGACGGCAAGATACCGCAAATGGCATATTGGGAGTCGGATCAGCTCGTAGTACCGTTGAAGCAGGGTAATGCCTGTGGAGGGAAGGGGCTGACAGGAGTGCGCTGGATATCAGGGGCACATCTACCACACCCAGAGGTGGGCTGTAGATGATAACAAAACTGATGTCCAAAACTCTAAAAGAGATAGCAACTATAGCTGCAAAAGCTGAGGAAGACCCGAAATGCAAGTTTACGTCATTAGCACACTTGCTTACAGAGGATTTCCTAAAAGAGTGTTTCAGGGAGTTAAAGAGAGGTAAATCTCCCGGTATTGATGGAGTGACAGTAGGAGAATACGCGAAAGCGTTGGATGAGAATATCGCAGATCTGGTGGCAAGGCTCAAAGCAAAGCAGTACAAGCCTCAACCAGTCTTGCGCGTCTATATCCCGAAGCCAAATGGCGATAAGAGGCCGCTGGGAATCCCCGCTGTCGAGGACAAAATCGTCCAGATGGCGTTAAAGAAGATTCTCGAAGCGATCTTTGAGCAGGACTTTATGGATACGTCCTACGGGTTTCGTCCGAATCGCAGTTGCCACGATGCTCTAACCGAAATAGACAGGATCATCATGAACGCTCCGGTCAACTTTGTGGTGGATATGGACCTCTCAAAGTTCTTTGACACAGTGGAGCATAAGCGATTGATGGGATGTCTGAGGCAGAGAATCGTAGATCCGACGTTATTGCAACTGATTGGTCGATTCCTGAAGTCTGGCATAATGGAAGAAGGAGTTTACTTTGAGACGGATCAAGGTACGCCGCAGGGTGGTGTGCTGAGCCCCGTACTCGCCAATGTATACCTCCACTATGCGCTGGACAAGTGGTTTGAGACTGAGGTACTGCCACAGCTAACCGGCTTCGCCCGGCTTGTTCGATACGCAGATGACTTCGTCGTCTGTTTCGAAAACGAGAACGAAGCCAGAGCATTCGGAGATGAGTTGAGAAGGCAAATGGGCAAGTTCGGACTTACGATATCTGAAGAAAAGAGTAAGATCATCGAGTTCGGACGCTGCGCATGCACGAGAGCGAAGCGAAATGGCAGGAAATGCGAGACCTTTGATTTTCTCGGTTTCACGCACTTCTGCGACAAAACCCGAAGAGGCAAATTCAAGCTTGGGCGAAAGACGTCACGCAAGAAGTTCAGACAGAAGATGACGGATATGAATATATGGGTGAAGCGTATCCGAAATCTTGTCAAACTGAACGAATGGTGGAAGGTGCTGGGGCTAAAGTTGCTTGGACACTACCGCTACTACGGAATGAGCGGTAACTTCCGCTGGATGCAGAACTTCTATCATCAGGTCGTGAGACTCGCCTTTAAATGGGTCAATCGTCGCAGCCAGAAGAAAAGCTACAATTGGGATCAGTTTCATCGTTTTCTCCAATTTAATCCACTCCCAAAGCCGAAGATATATCACTCGTTATACAACCTGAACCCGTAGAGGATGTGCTTCTGAAGAGCCGGATGAGGGAAATCTTCAAGTCCGGTTCTGTGAGGGGTCTCATAGCAACCTCGGGGCTATTACCCCAAACAAGAGGTGCGCTATGAGTCCTACTTGACATTGTACGAATCACACGAATGCCTTACAGACGTGGATGCTCAGTCACCATTTAATTTGAAGAGGATACAAATATCATCTCATTTTCACTGTAGTTCAGACACTTCGGCAACTTTCATTTTCACGAAATATCTCCAGTATTCTCATCTCTTTTCCGTCAAATCATTGTGCACCATCATACCGAGTTTCGCGCTTCACGCAGATTGACCGACCACGCACAACAACACATAATATGATATCGGGTTGCAATTGATACCATGATCGACAGAAACGAGATCACATCCATACTGGACGAATACGAGACCGACAATGTGAAGATCGGGCTTGTGGGCTCGCATTCCGCACTCGATGTCTGCGACGGAGCGATCGAGGAAGGGTTTCAGACGCATCTGGTCTGTCAGGCAGGGCGCGAAAGGACGTACACCGAATACTTCAAGGCGAAACGCGACCCGAGCGGAAATCTCCTGCGCGGGATCGTGGATGATGCTGTGATCTACTCGCGGTTCGATGAGGTCCTGCAGCCAAAAAACCAGCAGTATCTGCGTGACAACAGCATCCTCTTCGTGCCGAACCGATCGTTTACATCGTACTGCAGCATCGATGCAATCGAGAACGATTTCGCGGTCCCGATGGTCGGAAGCCGCAACCTCCTCAGAAGCGAGGAGCGGGGTGGCGAAGAGGACTATTACTGGCTACTTGAGAAGGCGGGTCTGCCATACCCGGAAAGGATCGGTGATCCCGAGGATATCGATGAATTGGTCATGGTGAAACTTCCGCACGCCGTAAAGAAACTTGAACGCGGCTTTTTCACGGCGTCTGATTACAACGAGTATCTGGAGAAGTCCAAGTCCCTGATACGGCAGGGAGTGATCACGGAGGAAGCGCTTTCCGCGGCACGGATCGAGCAGTACGTGATCGGTCCGGTATTCAATCTCGATTTCTTCTATTCGCCGATTGAGGATACTATGAGCAAGACCGAACTGATCGGCATCGACTGGCGGTTCGAGACGAGTCTCGACGGGCATGTGCGCCTGCCTGCGCCGCAGCAGATGACGCTTGCAGAGCACCAGATGGTGCCAGAGTACACGGTCTGCGGGCACAACTCGGCGACGCTAAGGGAGTCGCTCCTGGAGGATGCGTTCGAGCTTGCAGAGAAGTACGTGAAAGCGACACAGAAGCATTATTCGCCAGGGATCATCGGTCCGTTCTGTCTTCAGACCTGTGTGGACAAGGATCTTAATTTCTACATCTACGACGTCGCCCCCCGAATCGGCGGCGGCACGAACGTGCATGTGTCGGTCGGACATCCGTACGGAAACGCGCTCTGGCGCAGGAATATGAGCACAGGTAGAAGGCTTGCGATGGAAGTTAGGCGGGCTGTGGATGCGGGCAGGGTCGCGGAGATTGTGACGTGAGTGGCGCGGAAGGGTTGGTGGGGGAGTTTGGCGAGTCTCGTTTTGATCGAAACCCCGCCTGCTTACCCCCTAGATGAAACGGATCAAAGACCTGCCTGAATTCAGCCGTCCGAGGGAGAAGCTGAAGGAAAGGGGCGTGAAAGCCTTATCGGATGCTGAATTGATCGCAGCCATCCTGGGCAGCGGTGGCAAGGGGTTGGACGTGATGTCGCTCTCCTCCAAAGTCGCTAAAGCAATATCGGGAAAGAAAGGCGACCTGTCGCTGGAAGAACTCACGAAGATCGAAGGCATCGGGCTTGCGAAAGCATCGCAGATTTTAGCTGGTTTTGAGCTTGCAAGACGGCACATCGTTGTGGAAACAGTCAAGATAACGGAAGCTAAGGATGTATTGCCATTGATCGGAAGAATAACCAGCAAGCAGCAGGAATATTTTATTTGCATCTCTCTTAATGGCGCTAATGAAGTAATTGAAAATAGAACCGTGACCGTGGGGTTGCTGGATCGGAGTCAGGTACACCCGCGTGAGGTTTTTGCTGACGTGATCACGGACAGAGCCGCATCTGTGATCTTTGCTCACAATCATCCTTCCGGTGCGCTTGAACCCAGCAACAGCGATCTGAAGATCCAGGAGCAGTTGACAGAGGCTGGCAGGATTCTGGGGATCAAAGTGCTTGACCACATTATTATTTCCAAAAAAGGTTATTATAGTTTTCAGGAGAATGGCTTGGTTCATTGACTGTCGCCCCCGAATCGGCGGCGGCACGTTCGTTGCATGTATCGGTCGAGCATCCGTATGGAAACGTGCTCTGACGCAGGAATATGATCACCGAAAGAAGGCTTACGAGGGGGGTTCGGAGGGCTGCTACGGCTGGGCGGGTTGGCGAGATTGTGACGCGGAAGTAAAAGGGGGTTTGACGAGTTTTGCTTCGCGACCCGCCACTTGGAATCGAACCTGCCACACGGAGGCGTAAAATATATTAGAAGGGAGTCTACCATTTATTATTATGTCAGCAATTGTTGAAACCGAAGTGATAAAAGAATTAAAGACCATTAAAAGGGATTTGGAGTATATCAAGCTGCACATGGTGGATATTGACGTAATTTTGACCCCAGAAGAGGATAAAATATTGGAAGAAGGATTGAAAGAATTCGAAGCAGAAAAAACTATCTCGCTAGCTGACTTAAAGAGGGATCGACGTGGAATTTGAGGTCAAATTAAGCAATAGAGCATATAAATTTTTGAAA
>DAOURL010000120.1 GCA_030625165.1 Methanosarcinales archaeon
TTCCTGTGCAGGTCTCTCGATACAACGATCTGCCCTTCGGTGATGTACCCGCTCAGATCAGGTATCGGGTGGGTGATGTCGTCTCCTGGCATCGAAAGGATCGGGAACTGCGTGACAGAGCCTTTCCTTCCCTTGATGACACCTGCCCGCTCGTAGATGGTTGAGAAATCGGTATACATGTATCCGGGATAGCCCCGCCTGCCTGGAACCTCTTCTCTTGCCGCGCCCATCTGCCGGAGAGCCTCTGCGTAGTTTGTGAGGTCAGTGAGTACCACGAGTACGTGCATATCATGCTCATAAGCGAGATACTCGGCAGCCGTAAGCGCAAGTCTCGGCGTGATCAGCCGCTCGACAGCAGGGTCGTCTGCGAGATTTAAGAAGACCACAGCACGCTCAAGGGCGCCAGTCCGCTCGAAATCCTGCATGAAGGTCTGCGCCTCCTCGTTCGTGATCCCCATTCCTGCAAAGACCACAGCAAAATCTTCCTCTGACCCGGGCACCTTTGCCTGCCTTGCGATCTGAAGAGCGATGTCGTTGTGGGGGAGTCCTGAGCCAGAGAAGATCGGTAGTTTCTGCCCTCGCACAAGCGTGTTCATCCCGTCGATCGTGGAGATGCCGGTCTGGATGAAATCCTCAGGCGGCTTTCTCGCATACGGGTTCATGGCAGCGCCGCCGATATCGATCCGGTCTTCGGGAACGATTCTCGGACCGCCATCGAGCGGGTCTCCTGATCCTGAAAGGATCCGTCCGAGGAGGTCGATCGATACAGGCAGTTTGATGGTCTCGCCTGTGAACCTGACACCGCAACTCCGGTTCAAGCCGCCTGTGCCCTCAAAGACCTGGACCACGACGATATCCTTGGAGGTGTCGAGAACCTGCCCGCGCTTCGTGGTTCCGTCTTCCAGTTTGATGTACACAAGTTCGTTGAATCCGATGGGTTCGGTCTTTTCCACAAAGATAAGCGGTCCTGAGACCTCATTGATCGTCTTATATTCCTTCATTTCACTGCCTCCCGCATCGTCTCAAACTCCTTATCCATCGTGGCGAGAACCTTGTCCAGTTCATTATCAAGCTCTTTCTCGAACTTGACCTTTGATAGATCGTCCTTCGATTTCACAGAGATGATATTTTCAAGCGGGACTCCGCTTTCTAAAGCGTTGTTCGCCATATCGGAGTACTTTAAGATCGCCTTTATCAATCTATACTGGTGATCCATCGTACAGAACGTATCGACCGGATGGAATGCATTCTGCTGCAGGAAAATTTCCCTGAGCATACGTGCAACCTCCATCGTCAGTTGCTGATCCTCGGGAAGCGCATCCGAACCGACGAGTTGCACGATCTCCTGAAGCTCGGACTCCTTCTGGAGTATCTCCATCGCTTCGCCACGCAGGTGCAGCCATTCAGGCGATACCTGCTCGTTGTACCAGTCTGATAGAAGATCGGTGTACAGACTGTAACTCTCAAGCCAGTTGATCGACGGGAAGTGTCTCTTCTGCGAGAGTTTTGAATCGAGAGCCCAGAAGACCTTGACGATACGGAGTGTGTTCTGTGTCACTGGCTCAGAGAAGTCGCCGCCCGGCGGGGATACCGCGCCGATCACAGTGACCGATCCGGTCAGCCCTGAGAGCGTGTCAACCCTTCCTGCGCGCTCATAGAACTCTGATAGTCTGGCAGAGAGGTATGCCGGGTACCCTTCCTCGCCAGGCATCTCTTCAAGTCGCGATGAGATCTCACGCATCGCCTCTGCCCACCTCGATGTCGAATCAGCCATCAGCGAGACATCGTATCCCATATCCCGGTAATACTCAGCGATGGTGATCCCGGTGTACACCGACGCCTCTCTCGCGGCAACAGGCATGTTTGAGGTGTTTGCAATGAGGACGGTTCGTTCCATCAGCGGCTTGCCGGTTTTCGGATCAGCAAGTTCAGGGAACTCGTTTAAGACGTCAGCCATCTCATTCCCACGCTCGCCGCACCCGATATAGACCACGATCTCGGTATCGCTCCATTTTGCAAGTTGCTGCTGGGTAACGGTCTTACCGGATCCGAAAGGTCCCGGAATCGCGGCAGTCCCGCCCTTTGCAAGCGGGAAGAGTCCGTCAAGGATCCGCTGCCCTGTTATCAAGGGGATGTTCGGCATCAGTTTCTTGCGGGACGGTCTTGGATCACGTACGGGCCACTTCTGCATCAATGTTAGTTCAGTACCGTCCACAAGCTTGCATACACAATCGGTCACCTTAAACGATCCTGATTTGATATCATCGACGACCCCTGACACGTTCGGCGGAACCATGATCTTGTGTTCGATATGGGTCTCCGGAACCGTTCCGATGATGTCTCCGCCCTTAACTTCAGTGCCAACCGTTGCGACCGGGGTGAACTCCCATTTCCTGGTACGGTCCAGCCCGGGGGCAGCAACGCCGCGCTCGATGAAATCGCTCTTCATCATCTCCATGAGCACGGGAAGCGGGCGCTGGATTCCATCGTAGATACTCTCAAGGAGCCCTGGTCCAAGTTCAACAGATAACGGCATACCTGTGTTCTCGACAGGCTCACCCGGCGCGATGCCTGATGTATCTTCATACACCTGAATGGTTGATTTGTCGCCCTCGATACCTATCACTTCACCCATGAGCCCCTCGTTGCCGATCTTGACCACATCATACATTTTTGTGGGTACATCGATGACGGTCACGACTGGTCCTGCTATCCGGTATATAGTTCCTTTTACTTCCAAAGATCAACACCTACTGCTTGTTTTATTTTTTCTCGTAACTGCTGGGTAGCCTCTCCGCCCCCGACCAGAACCACAGTCGGCACGACCGATTCATCGAGCGCCGATTGCAGCGCATCCGGAAGAAGCGAAGCATCATCGTTATTCATGACCAGTATTCCAACATCCTGATCCATAAGCACTTTGCGCACTGTCGGTTCTATCGTGTCCTCAGTGACTTCGTACGTCTTTCTCACACCTGCGAGTTTGAATCCGAGCGTGAAATCTCCGCGTCCGATTGTTGCAAGTTCCATTTTATCTCCTGCTGGCAATATGCTTCATCGATACCTCAACTAATGCTTTCCATCAATGTTGAATGATCGCTTCACAAACTGTCCCGATGTAATAAATATCTATTGGATTCGTGAGCCCCTGCGATTAAGAGGCACTATCTAAAAATCCAGAGATTTCTGCCGATTATCAGATTCGTTTATTCGTGACTGTGAGCGTAGCGAGCAGCGCCGAAGGCATAAAATCAGCATCAGTAGATCACGAATAGCACGAATGTCCCGCGGGCGTGGATGCTTGGTCACCATTTGATTTGAAGAGGATATTTAAAATTCCCTGTTCGAGCCAAACGTTGCCAAGACATATCACTCTGCCACTTTGACCATACATGGGCGGATCACCTTTGATTTGAATCTGTACCCGCGCTGCAGTTCCTCAACGATGATGCCGCTTTCAGAGTCGCACTTCACCCGGGCAATCGTCTCATGCAGATACGGGTCGAATGCCTCGCCGACCGACTCGATCGGAAAGACCTCTTCCTTCTCGAGCACGTCATGAAACTGCCGCAGAATCATCTCTATTCCTTTTTTGATGTGGTCCACATCATTATCCTGCTGAATAGAGTCAAGAGCCCGCTCAAGATTGTCGACCACATCGAGGATCGACAGGATGAGCGATTCGTTTGCGTATTCGATCGATTCAACCGTCTCTTTCGCGGTTCTCTTCTTGTAATTCGCAAAATCCGCCTGCAATCTCTGCAAGCGGTCGAAATACGAGTCTGCCCTCTCCTCGCATTCCGTGAGTCGCTCTTTCAACGCCTGAAGTGATTCCGCATCTGCGTCTGCATCCGCACTCTCTGCGGCATCAACTTCCAAAGCGCCTGACTCCTCTGACCCCTCGATCTCAGAATGCGTCATAGTCGTGTGGTGCCTGTCCCGGTCCCGGAGCCAGTTCCCTGCGCTGGGATGCAAGCACATCATCGACCTTGAGGATCATGACCGTGGCATCGGTAGCGGATTTCAGGGACTGGGTCTTCACCCGTAGCGGCTCGATGACACCATTTCCATACATATCGATGATCTCGCCGTTGTACACATCGATGCCGGATGTTGTGCCGCCTGCTACGTGCTTCGCTTTGAGCATGGTCATCATGTCGGTCGAGTCAAGCCCTGCGTTCTCTGCGAGTGTGTTCGGGATCGCTTCCAGGGCGTCCGCGAACGCATCGACCGCAAGTTGCTCCTTGCCGCCGATCGTTCTGGCATACTCCTTGAGGCGGAGTGACAGTTCAGCCTCACATGCGCCTCCGCCAGCAACGACTGTATTATCCTTGACGACATCAGCCACAACCCGCAGCGCATCACCAATCGCACCCTCGACGGTATCCATAACATGTTCCGTGCCGCCGTGAACGACGATGGAAACGGTCTTCGGATTCGGGCAGTCCTTTATGTAGATCAGTTCCTCGTCCTCCGAGCCCTTCTCCTCAACAATACCGGCTGTACCGAGATCGCTCTCCTCCACATCCACAATATTCGAGAGGATCGTTGCGCCAGTGGCGCGTGAGATCGCTTCCAGGTCTGCGTCATTGACCCGCGCAACCCCGAGTATGCCGCGTTTGACAAGATACCCTTGCGCAGACTCGGTAATGCTCTTGCTACAGAAGACGGCATTCACGCCGATGTTGTAGAGACTATCGACATCTGACTTGATAGCAGACTCCTCTCCAGCGTACATCTCCTCCAATTGCGTAGCAGAGGTTACTTTCATCTTTTCATTGCTCTTTCCGCCGGGCGCCTTGGCAAACTTCCTAAATTCGATGCCTGAAGTCAACAGCGCAATATGCGCATCATTGACGCGTTTTGGCATCGCATCGTGTACACGACTCTTATCGATCACGACACCTGTGATCAGTTCGGTATCCTCGATGCTTTTACCGGCGCTCTTCTGGATCCTGACGTTATTGAAGACATCAATATCCCCGTTTTTAATGAGTTGTATTGCACGTACGCAGATGGGCGCCAGATCATCACATGCGATGGCTTTGCCTACCATTGCGGTTGCTGCGATGCTCTGCAGAAGATCGGTGTCATCCCCTGCCACATCGATCGCAAGTTCGCCTAAAATTTCCTGTGATTTGTGTTCTGCCAGTTTATACCCTGCAATGACCGTTGTTGGGTGGATGCCCCGGTCTATCAGTCCGCCTGCTCTTTTAAGCAGTTCTCCTGCAAACATAACAGCCGCAGTGGTGCCATCACCGACTTCCTTTTCCTGCGTACTCGCAATAGCAACGATCGTTTTTGCGCTTGGGTGCTCTACAGCGATCTTACGCAGAATAGTCTCTCCGTCATTGGTGATTGTGACATCCCCTGCCACATCTACGAGCATCTTGTCCATACCGCTTGGACCAAACGTCGATTTTACGGTGTTTGCCACTGCTATAGCCGCGGTGATGTTCATCTGCAATGCATCCTTCCCACGTACATGCGCTTTACTTGGATCTATGATGATTATTGGTTGAGTGATCTGTCCAGCCATTACGAGCCTCCGTAATTGTTATATTCCAACTGATAGTACTTCTATAAAAAGATTGCGGATGGGCTGGCAAATCCCTTGACCGAAATGCCGGTCACATCCACTCATAATGCGCTAGCACTTCCGGCTTAAACTCGTAGAGGAGACTGTTTTCAACATATCCGAAGAAGAGGCACCCACCACATTCCTCTGACGCCCTTTTCCGCAGATCCTTTGACGACTTCCAGACATTCAGAATGCCGTCGCTCACATTCCCGAGATGCGTCCGGCAGACCCGGCAGTTCTCGATCCTGCCATCAGCAGTGACATGGAGGGCGATCTCACTAACATGACACCTGAAATCGGGTTTCAGGTTCTTTACCATCTCAAGATACGTCAGGGAATTGATGATCGGGAACTTACTCTTCTTAAGTCCGATGATCTGATCGACCGCCCTCCTGTACGCGCCCATATCCCTGATCCCGAGCTCCTCCCAGACCTTGCCCGATATCCCGCCAAACTCGTGGATCGGTTCGAACGATACCCAGACGCCGAGATCACGCGCCAGATACACCAGATTCCTGAGCTCATCCAGATTCTTTCCGCTGATCACGCAGTTTAAGAGGATGCTGTGACCTGCCTCCTTAGCTTCCATTATCCCGTCCAGCACGCAATCGAATTCAAATCCCCTGAGCTCCTTAAACGTCTTTATCCCATCCAGGGAGACTGACAGGTAATCAAGATCCGATAGATCCGGGATTCGCTTCTTCAGGAGTTTTCCGTTGGTTATGAGCGAGGTCATCATCCCGAGGTCGTGGGCGTGCTTGAGGATTTCGGGAAGGTCCTTTCGCAGAAGCGGCTCGGCAGTCCACGCGTTGTAGACCCCGATTCCGAAGGATCTTGCCTCATCAAGGAGACTGAATATCTCTCCGGTCTCCATCTCCGCGCCCTCCTCCTTCCAGTACTCGCAGAACTTGCAACGGAGGTTGCATCTCGCATTGATCCCGTGCGACAGGACAAAGGGTCTTTTCCTGACCCTGAGCTGCCAGAGGGCTTTCGATGCCAGTACCGGTGAGAATGCCATGTAGGGTTGTTATGCGCGAAGTTGGGCTTAAGTATTGGGTTTCGGAGGGGCTGCCGACTTTCCGGTGGCATTCGTGAGTTTCCAGAGCGGTCGGCAGGGATACGGACCACGGGATGCCGAAATTATAGGTTTTTTGGGTTAAACTTTGACATCCGGTTCCAGCGTCGGAATGGAGAGGATGTGCACACTGACACACACCGCTACTATAATCAGCGCAACCTTGCCGATGAAGAACGGGACAATGACAACTGCTG
>DAOURL010000199.1 GCA_030625165.1 Methanosarcinales archaeon
GGGTGGCAGGTGTTGTGCAGATGAAAACGCATCCGAAAGGGCGGGCTGACATGCCATACATCGGGATATTTGCGCTCTGCACGCCACGCCGACCAAACCCGATCGGGATAACCGTTGTTGAGATTGTCGAGAGGGACGAAAACCGGCTTGTCGTGAAGGGGCTTGATGCGATCGATGGAACGCCGGTGCTGGACATAAAGCCGTACATGCCGCACGGGGATGCAAGTGTTCCGGAGTGGGTCGATCGGCTGCGCGGGGGTCGATAGAGTGATACAGACACTTGACCGCACATTGGAGGGGAGTAAATGAGCGATACGACCGCAATAACCGTTCGATTGGGCGCAGATGTCGGTATGGCTACTTTCTGACTTGCAAAGGCATAACACATACCAAAGAGCACGATGGCAAGGAAATTTATAGATGAACGGCTGGAACAGTACCGAATAGAGAAGGCGATCGAACTCTATGTGAATGAAAAGGGTAGTTTGAAGGAGATATCAGAGATAACCGGTGTAACGGTACGTATGATAATGGGAACTCTCAGAAAGAAGAATATACCGCTCAGGATGGGTGAAGAGGTGTTTGATAGAGGGATGGAACATGCGAGGAGGGTGTTTGGGTTTTAGGCGGGCGGGTGGACGTATGAACTGGTACTGAAGCTCCAAGAGGGGTGACCGAATATCGTGGATGCGATCGAGAACGGGGATATTCAGATCGTGTTTGATGTGTCGGTTGAGCGGCAAGGGGCGGTTGATGAAGCTGCCCTTGCTCCCGCATTAGATCGGACCGGCAACCCATCTTCACTCGTGATATGGATCTCCATCACCGCCATCTTTGTCATGCCGATTGCTGTTTAGTTCGCCTATCTGCAGGTCAGTTCGAGGCGGGGAAACGCTAATATCACATCCAAAAAAATATATCCACTGCACTCCAATCTACAAAAGAGGCATACACAATGCAAAAATACCTCATCCAATCAGATCCTGCAATCATGATGGGCAAACCGGTAATTGCGGGAACACGCATTACAGTGGAGTCGATTCTGGAAAAACTTGCTGCTGGTGAGAGCATCAAACAGATCATGGAGGAACACCCCCGCCTCTCCGAGGAGAAAATCCGTGCTGCGTTAGCATTCGCATCCGCGGCATTGCGGGCGGATGTGGTCTACCCTATCGCGAGGCTAAATCGGTGAAATTCCTTGCTGATGAGTGCGTGGATCGGCAAATCGTGGATCGCCTCAGGCACGGCGGATATATTGTGCTGTATGTTGCTGAGCTGGAACCCGGGATTTCAGATCACGATGTGCTGAATCTGACAAATCATGAAGAAGCGATACTCTTAACGGCGGACAAAGATTTCGGAGAACTGGTGTTTCGTCAGGGAAAAGTGGCGCCCGGTATCGTTCTCGTCCGCCTTGCCGGATTATCACCTGCGATCAAAGCAGAGATTGTTGCCGCCGCGATCATGGATCATGCGGGGGAGCTTTTCAGGTCATTCACTGTGATCATGCCGGATAGTGTGAGAATCCGGCGGAAGGTTTTCTGTGATCTGTGAATGTATCGGATCATCAACGTGCCGGGTGGGTGTGAGGGTGATGCAGGTGTATCGCAGGGGGTGTGGGGTGAAAGGGGTAGAACACAATATTATATGGGTCAATAGCAACAGAACAAAAATTATCGTGCAATCAAAGATTTTCGGAGAGTATGAAATGGGTCTTAAAGTCGTTCTGGAACCAAGTGACGAAGGCGGATACACGGTTTACGTGCCATCGCTCCCGGGATGCATCAGTGAGGGCGATACCATCGATTACGGGTAGTGTACTACTTTATATCTGATAACTCAAATTCAAAAAATCAACCCAATCCAGAGGCGCGTCTTGAAGATACTCTTTCATAGCAGGAGTTGTCTTATTTTTATCTTGTTTCATGAAGTTTCTGTACATCTGAAACATCTCATACATTTTATCGACTCGTTCGACTTTCTTTGCGAAGCATTTTGTCTTTCTCACCAGATTGCTCTGGCAGCCTCTCGCAACTCCATTCATATTCTCTATCTGCGATGTCTGGATATCGCCAAGATTCCCTTCGCCTACGACCCACTGACGAGTTATTTTCGTTAATCTGCCAGCACTCTTTGTTTTTGACAATTGACCATAACGATAGCAGGTAGAATCGTATATCTTCTTTAACCCTTCGCGATATTGGTCATTCCCATCGCTATAGAACTCGATTGGATTAGACAGGGTCGGCAGTTCCATCCCATCCAGTATACGCATCAGAAAATGGTCGCATGTATCCTGGGTTCTTTTCCCTACCGCGAAACCCACTATGAACTTTGTATCTCGCTTTATTCCGGCATAAATCCATGCATCGCCTTCGAAATCTGTACCTGTTGCTCCTTCGTCCACATTTTTTTGTTTTTTTTAACGAAGGTCCACATCTCATCAAGTTCAACCTGCCCCACTCCGGCTTTGCCTGCCATCAATACATTGAACTCAGTTGCATGAAGTGTGATGGCATCTATAACTCTTGAAATTGTTACGGTAGTTAATCCGGTTATACGGGACATGGCTCGGTTTCCTACCTTCTCAACCAGTAGTTTGCCGATGAGTATCAACTCTTCTTCTGAAATGTGCCGGCGGTACATCGGCGTATTGGCAGTCTCAACAAAGAACGCTTTGCAGTGCATACACTGGAATCTCTGGTGCCCTGCAGAGTTCTTGCCTTGTTTTCGGATGTCTTTACCTTCTACCAACAGGTGGTACTCGCAGTCCGGATTTGGACATACCGCATTATTCGGGGTTCTTGGACGGGACATGGTGTTCACCATGTCTGTATGTG
>DAOURL010000239.1 GCA_030625165.1 Methanosarcinales archaeon
CGCTTCAGCTGCCGAAGCTGTCAGAAGCAGCGCAGTAAGCAAGCTTGCCATCAGCAAGAACCTCGAGCGTCCACCAGGTTTTTCATACTTGAGTCGCCGATACCCGTTCGTCGTACTATTTGTCCTTGCGGCACGAACTACCCCCACCATCACAACCAGCACCATCAGGGTCGCCTGCCACAAATTTTTAATGTTTCTAATGTTTCATACCTCCTATTTTTTTATTGGATCACGATTCAGTTCTCCAAATCCGCCCGTTCCGGGAGATCTCCTTTTGGTTGGCAGAAGATCATCATGCAAACTGGCGAACATTGATCCATCTGCATTCACAACCACGTCGATAATTCCGATGTCACAACCCTCGCGGGTCTCACTGACAACCATCCCGCGCAAGCGCAACATCGCCGACCAGAATCCTGCCGCCACATTTCGACGATAAGCCATCAATCCAGTAGAAAGCATCGTCGTGCGTCGATCATGGCAGAGCTCTCCGCAGTTAATGCATAATGTTGCATAGTTTATCCCCCTATAAAGCTTACGGCGTGTCAGGCATTGGGCAATATTATCCAACAAACGTCCTCCACACTCTAAAGAGTTGGAAATCCCCTGGATCATGGGTGCTGTGGTGCCACACTGGTGGTGCCACACTTGCGCAGGCAGGGTGTGTATGAATTTTGCCCCAAGCCCCATGATCAATAACCTTATGTCCCATAACCCTGATACGAAACGCGGTGATTCACCATGAGTGATGTAAAGATTGGATTTGTGAAACTTGGGAATCTTGGCATGTCCCAGGTTATTGACCTGATTCTTGACGAGATTGCAGCAAGACAGGGGATCGCGGTGCGGACGCTCGGTACCGGTGCAAAGATGGGCGCGGACGAAGCAGCAGACACTGAGGCTTTGATCAAACACTGGGACCCTGACTTTGTGGTCATGATCAGCCCGAACGCGGGCGCGCCCGGACCGACTGCGGCGAGAGAGATATACAAGAACACCCCGACGATCATCGTCTCTGACGGACCTGACAAGAAGGATGCGCGTCAGGCGCTGAAAGAGGCTGGTTTCGGATCGATCATCTTGAAGGTCGACCCGCTGATCGGTGCGAAGAGAGAATTCCTTGACCCTACCGAGATGGCGTCGTTTAATGCGGATGCGATGAAGGTTCTCTCTGTATGTGGACCTGTGCGCCTCATTCAGGAGGAGATTGATAAGGTGATAGATCAGGTTGCAGCCGGAAAATCCGGAAAGGACCTTGAACTGCCGTACATTCTTGGGTCGCCTGATAAGTGCGTTGAGCGTGGATGCTTCGAGAACCCTTATGCGAAGGCGAAAGCCCTTGCAGCGCTTCACATGGCAAACACGGTTGCAGCGATCAACTTCCCTGCCTGCTTCATGCTAAAGGAAGTCGAGAAGGTATCACTGGTTGCTGCTGCCGGTCATGAGATGATGGGTGCTGCTGCGGTTCTTGCAAGGGAAGCGCGTGAGATCGAGAAATCGAACGACACGCTGTTCCGCAACCCGCACGCGAAGGACGGTAAACAACTGGCGAAGACCAAGCTCTTCGACAAACCAGCGTAAGGTGCAACAAGCACCTTTCTTTTCTTTTTTTTATTTATCTACTTAGATAAATCTTTTTAGCGGGTCCCGTGCTGTTTTGCGGACAACTGCATCCC
>DAOURL010000235.1 GCA_030625165.1 Methanosarcinales archaeon
TCTTTTATCCCTCTGCCTCTAAGTTCAGTTTATAGCTCCTTATTTTTAAACTTTGCATAATGTTCGCCCCACACCAGACGCGCTCACGCCAGCCCACCGCCCCTGCCTTCGCCCCCGCTGCCGCTCCTGCCCCTGCCGCCACCGCTACTATCTCCACCACACCCCATCCCCCATCCCTCGACCACAAACCGCTCCGCCTTGGAGACTCATGCCCGCCGTATATACGCAACCAGAGCAAGCAAGACCGTGAACAGAGACAGCCCGAAAAGCACTGGCACCAGCCGAATCCCGTACTGCGTGTAATTCAGTCCCAAGCCAATCAGCGGCACAACAGCGATACTCAAACCAAAACTGAGCGCGATCCGTTCTATGCCGTCCAGATCACCCCTTCTCGGAAACAATGCAGCGATCAGCGAGTATCCTGGCAGGAAGAGCACAAGCACCAGACCAAGCACCACCCGCACCGGCGTCTCGTTAAGCCGCGGGGCAAGCACGAAGAGGATGCACGCGAGCGTCAGGGCGATCACGAGCGCGAGGTCGGCTGGGATGCGTTTTGATATGGTGGGTGGCATGTTCATCTTCTTCCATCGTCATCTATCATCATCAGCGCAGGAGTTGACGGTGTATACTGGTTCATCGCTTTAATCTGTGATCATGCCTCGAGTCCACGTCAAATCCGACGACTCCCGGATGCTCTGAGAACGCAAGTGCAAGCGGCAGCCCGACATAGCCCAAACCTGTGATGCATACAGTTTTATCGTTCAATTCATGATCCATCCGAAACCTCGATAGTTATTTTTTTAATCACCACTTTGAAGTATATCCCACTTCCATCATTTGACGTATTCTACATTTTCCATATATTCGAACTCTTGATCACCGGTAAAAAATTTTATTCCAAGCCTTTTTGCACATGAATATCCAAGACAATCAATCAGCGAAAGATTTTTACTTTCTTTGTTGGTGAGTAACCTTATTTTAGATGCTTCTATATAATCGTCGTCTCCAACATACTCCATCGCAATAGCATCCCTTACCAATCTCAATGTATCTATTGCGTCATCTCCAAAATCTCTGTATAACGCATACGCAAGCTCAAAAATATTGAATTCTGTGGTGATAAGCGATCTTTCCGAATATTTTTCATAATTTGGATTTCCTTTCAAAATCTCAATCAAAGCGTATGTGTCCGCAAAGAGATCAGCCATGCATAGCCCTCAACTCTTCTTTCAATTCCTGAGAATCTACTTTCCACGCCCTAAGAATACCAAATATCTTTTTTTCCTTCACATCCAACCCAACTTCCCCCTTCTCTAAACCTATCTTACCTATCATTGGTATAGGCTTCAAAGTCTCACCCTTGTGTATCGCTTTTAGTTCCATGATACTCACCAATAAGTGAATTGGCCCTCCTGCTTAAAATCGTTTCCCCGCCCCTGCACATCGAAGATTCCCACATAGCCACCAGCGCTCAGTCCGCGCCCATCAAACACCGCCCACATCCATAAACCCACGCAAATCCTCGAAGCCCCATCCCCCGAAACTCATCATGCACCACAGCCACAATCACGCCAGCCCACCGCCCCTGCCTTCGTCACCACTGCCGCTCCTGCCCCTGCCGCCACCGCTACTATCTCCACCACACCCCATCCCCCATCCCTCGACCACAAACCGTTCCGCCTCGGAGATCCACGCCCGCCGCACATACGCGATCAGAGCAAGCAAGACCGTGAACAGAGACAGCCCGAGAAGCACAGGCACCAGCCGGATCCCGTACTGCGTGTAATTGAGTCCGGGGGCAATCAGCGGCACAACAGCGATACTCAAACCAAAACTGAGCGCGATCCGCTCGAT
>DAOURL010000230.1 GCA_030625165.1 Methanosarcinales archaeon
TAGTTCAAACCAACCAACTTAAAAAGCGAACACAGAACTGAAACATTCAAATCCCATAAGCCGCATCGATAAGTTTATTGATCCGTTGTTAATACTTTTCAACTATAATAACCTTTTCGCATGATGCGGGGCGTCCTGCTCAGACCGGGTCGTCCCCCGCACAAATCCCCTTCTTCCCGGAGAACCTCTTATCCTCCCTGATTTTCCCCCATATTTCCTTAAGTGGCGTATCAAGAACGTTTCCGAAGGATTGGGACATGTACGGGCTTGCCTTCACCGAGCCGTCCACACAGATATGCGCCCACCGCTGCCCTGCAAGACATCCGAGCATCTCGCCCTCGAAATACGTGTTCGCAAAGATCCGCGGACCGCCCGGGCGCCTGTTGACGCTGTGGTACATCTCAAGTATCTCTCTGCGATCCTCTTCGGTGAGACCGCCGTCCATCGACTCCCAGATCGAGAACTCATGCACGCCAAGATCGGACGCAAACTCATAGAGGCGCGGGAGTTCAGGCATCCGGTCATGCGATACGTGCGTTGCCATCGTGACGAGCAATCCTGCATCAAGCCCGCATCTGATCGCACCGACCGCCTTATCAAACGCGCCATCGACCCGTCTTACAGCGTCATGCTTTGCGGGGTCAGTGTTATATATGCTAATCAGGAGGTTGTGGATGCCACTTTCCTTAAGCCGGGAAGCGGTATCAGGCGTCATCTCAAGACCCGGTGTGAATATGTTGACGATCGCACGGTCGTGGTCGATGTACTCGATCAACTCGAAGAGATCGCTCCTGAGCAGCGGGTCGCCCTCTGTGAACGTAATGATAAACGTCCCCATCTCCAGTGCCTGATCGATCACATCCTTGATCTCTTCAGTGGTTAGTTCGTATTCCCCGTCGCTCATAGCGCAGTGCGCACAGTCGCATCCACACTTGCGTGTAATCTCGAAAGAAACAGTTTCAGGAACGTATTTCCCAAAAGCGATGCTTGCCTCGGCACGGATCAGCCGCTTGAACGCGCCTCCTGGAATCGGCGGCAGCCATGTGGATGCGATGACCTGATCCTGATCGACCCGTGCCGGCTTCTCCCGCATCAATCGATCATTTATCTTCTTGATAAACGGCGTGCACACAGGAGCAAGCGGTCCTGTGGCATCCAGTTTCAGCACCTCATCATAATCGCAATCGATCGACAATCCGGGCTTATGGAGCATGTTCACACGAGACATTATGGAGGTGATTGTTTGGTAAGTGTAAAAAGGATTCGATCTGGGGCGATATACCACTTGATCAAAAGTTTTAAGTACACCGTAATAGTTAGTCATAACAACTCATAATAAATAACTGAATAATATCATAATTCGAGAGGAGTTTACTAATGAATGTGAAAAGTGTTGTCAGATCGTACTGGGATGGGCGGAGCCAGACTTACAGCATCGATATCTATAAGTCACAGAGTGAGGCAGGGCGCATCTGGAAGACTTTGCTTAAAAGTACAATCAGAACAAACGAAAACCTCCGCATTCTGGATGTCGGGACTGGTACTGGCTTTCTGGCTCTGCTTCTTGCGGAGATGGGGCACAACGTGACCGGGATTGACATATCCAGGAGTATGCTGGAAAAATCGCGTCAGAATGCCGACAAGATGCGCCTATCTGTTGATTTCATGCATGGCGATGCGGAAAAGTTGCCTTTCGAAGACGAGACGTTTGATATCGTGGTAAACAGGAATCTTCTCTGGACGATGCCAGATCCCATGGCTGCTGTTGACGAGTGGAGTCGTGTTGTGAAGTCGGGCGGCAAACTCGTGCTGATCGACGGGAAGTGGCACGATTCTGCGAAGGAGATGCGCTTGCGGAGACTTCTTGGCAGTTTAGTTGCTTTTGTCACTGAAAGACGGAATCCGCTGGCGTTCACAAGTTACTACTCCAAAATAAAGGATCAATTGCCATTTTTCAGTGGAAGCGATCC
>DAOURL010000029.1 GCA_030625165.1 Methanosarcinales archaeon
AGAGTTTTTAGCCTCCTCCGCGTTCCTCTGCGCCCTCCGCGGTTAAATTCCCTGTTTGGTTCCGGTATGTCCCGGGTCAGGTAGTGCCAGTATAGGTGAAGTCTCATGATAGTGTTTTAGGTACTTGAGTAGTTACAAAAATATTGGCATAATCGGATCTTCACTGTCTTCTTTTTTGTATCGACCCACAACTTGAGATCGCATCCCGCCACAGCGAGCAATCACCAACCGGCATGAAGGGGTTTATCTATTTATAACCGTAAATAAACCACGATCAGCGATATGCAAATCGGAGTATACATCTGTCACTGCGGGCTAAACATCGGTGGAGTCCTTGATATCGATGCGATCGTAGCGGAGGCTGCAACGTTTGACGGCGTCCGCATCGCCAGGGATATCGATTTTGCATGTTCCGATGCAGGGCAGGAAGAGATCAGAGCCGATATCGAGGGCGGCGTTGACCGCGTTGTCGTAGCCGCGTGTTCGCCGCGTATGCACCAGACAACCTTCGAGCGCCTGCTTGAGGATTCGGGGCTGAATCCGTATCTTCTGGTGATTGTAAACATTCGCGAGCAGTGCTCATGGGTTCATGCCGATAACCCTGCGCTTGCGACCCAGAAGGCGATCGATCTGGTGCGCATGGGCGCAAGCGAGGCAAGAGAACTCGCCCCGATCCCGAAACGGACGATCCCGATCAATCAGGATGCGCTCGTCATCGGAGCCGGGATCGCGGGCATGACCGCTGCGCTCGATCTGGCAGATAGCGGCATGAAGGTACACCTGATCGAGAGGGAGCCGACTATAGGAGGGCGCGCGGCTCTGTACGGGAGTCTCTTCCCGACAAACGACTGCGCGATCTGCATCATCGCCCCGAAGATGACCGATGTCCTCAACCACCGGAACATCGATCTCTACACGTACGCGGAGATCACAGACGTTGCGGGAAGTGTTGGCAATTTCAGGGTGCGCGGTGTCAGGAAACCGCGATTTATCAAAGAAGATATCTGCAAGGGCTGCATCGACGACTGTGCGCATGTATGCCCGATCACCGTTCCGAACCAGTTCGATTACGACATAGGGGTCAGGAAGGCGATCTACGTTCCGATGCCGCAGTCCGTGCCAATGATTGCGTGCATCGATGAGCACTGCGTCGGCTGCGGATTGTGCGAAGAAGCCTGCCCTCTGGATGCCATCGATTATTTCCAGAAGGAAGAGGAGTTCGAGTTCGATGCGGGCGCAATCATCGTTGCAACTGGCTGGAAGCCGTTTGATGCGGCACGCAAGGAGGAGTACGGCTACGGACGGCACAGGGACGTGATAACATTGATGCAACTCGAACGGATGCTGAATGCGAGCGGACCCACATACGGACGCGCAATCCGACCGTCGACAGGAGAGCTTGCACAGAGAATCGCATTCATCCAGTGCGTCGGGTCAAGAGATGCGACCGTTGGCAATAACTACTGTTCTCTCGTCTGCTGCATGGCTGCAATCAAGAGTGCACAGGCGATCAAGAAAAAAAACCCTGATACTGATATCTCGATTCATTATATCGACATACGGGCATGTGGCAACGGTTATGAGGAATATTACCAGCGCACACAGGAACTCGGGGTCGATTTCATACGCGGAAGGGTCGCAGAGGTGCTGACGCACGGGGAAAGCGCTGTTATCAGGTACGAGGATACGCTGGCAGACGACGGGATCAATGAGGCGGAGTGCGACCTTGTCGTCCTCTCGGTAGGAATCGAGGCTGAGAGCGAAATTGGCATCGATATGCAGACCGGAGCGGACGGGTTTATGCAGGTGGCGCATCCGAAACTAAGACCTGTGGAAGCGCATACCGACGGCGTCTTCATAGCAGGGTGCGCATCAGGACCAAAGGACATCCAGACATCGATTGCGCAAGCCGCGGCTGCCGCTTCCAGAGTAAAGACCTTGCTAACGCATGACCATCTGGAGATCGACCCGATGAGCGCGCACGTGGACGCGGACAAGTGCATCGGATGTGCGATCTGCATGAATGTTTGCAAATTCGGAAACATCAGGATGGTGCACGGCAAGGCAGTGGTCGATGAACTTGCTTGCAAGGGCTGCGGTTCGTGTAGTGCCGCGTGTCCGGAAGGGGCACTCGAGCCGTACATGCACACCGACGCCCAGATCCTCTCGCAGATCCGCACGCTCACAAAGAACGAGTGCCCGCTGATCGTTGCGTTTCTCTGCAACTGGTGCGCTTATGCATGTGCAGACTTAACAGGCGTGCTGCACATCTCATACCCGACCAACATCAGGGTGATCCGTGTGATGTGCGCAGGACGCGTCAATCCGGGTTTTGTGCTCGAGGCATTCAGGTGCGGCGCTGATGGCGTGCTCGTTGCCGGATGCAAGATCAGTGAGTGCCATTATATGCACGGGAATGTGAATGCAGAGCACAGGATGGCTGCGCTTGCCGATCTGCTGGCAGGGGTCGGGATTGATGCGGCGAGGTTGCGCGTCGAATGGATCGACGCGTCCGAAAGCAAGCGGTTCGTGGAGATCGTCTCCGATTTCGTGGATGAACTGAAAGGAATCGGTCCGATCGGGTCAGAACTTCCTATATGACATCGAGCCGTGCCTCGATTGTGGATTTCCTGACACGCAATGCTATATCATCCACGTTACCCCCCGCTCCGACCAGAAGGAATTTGACAGACATCCCACTCACATCCACCGCGTACTCACTGCTATTGAGTCCGGCACCATCCGCGGTCGCGTTGAAGTACTGCGCCCACGCATCCGGATATTCTGTGAATACTGTTATCTCGACATACGAGAAGGGCTGATCGCCTGAAAATAGCAATTCCCGGCTATCTGATGTTAGACGGACTTCTTCTACCGCATTGCTGCTTATTGATCTCTTATCTCCGGTGACCTCTATCGCGCTCACCGCCATACTGACACCTGTCCCGTCCAGTTGCTGAAGCGTTATCGCAGGCGCCAGTTTCATGACCGATCGATCCTCCTGCACAAGGATCAAAGCCCCGTTCTCGTACTCAAACATCTGGTTTAAGTAGTAATTGTTGCAGGAGCGGTAACTGATCGAGCCGAGACCTGTCAGGCTTACGTCACTGCTATATGGCAACATGCCTGACGCGTTGTTTGCGTCTATCCACATACCGCAGCCATTGTCATTTACCGAGAGCGTGCCGCTTGACCTGCCCGGACTGATGACAGGGATGTCCCCGCCGCCCATCTTGATAGGTGCGCTGACCGGTACCTGAGACCCCGGGTTCGCGGCAAGGATCGCGGACAGCACATCCATCTGCGATTTGAGATTCGCCATGTCCTCATAGACGTCTGCCAGATGCGAGCATTCGGCATCGCTCTTCCATGCAGGGACGTACCTGACCTGATACATGGTGGTAGCTGTCACAATAAGTCCCAGTATCAGGACCGCGGATATGACCGCTGAGATTGCGGAATCGGATCGATAAAGTGTGCCGATATCTGATCTCAATGGTTTGGGTTTCATTCTTTTCATCCCTTGGATTTATATCACACTAACCCACATCCACAACCACGTAATCGATGTATGCTTCTTGGTTATCCTGATTTGCATACGATTCATATCGCACCACGAGATTGTTTAAGTCATTCACCGAATCTATGTACGTGGATACGTTTACCTCCTCCTGGAGCCACGTATCTGTCTTTGTCTTTGTCAGCGCCTCGTCGTGCCATGTTGATGTATCCTCTTCCCATACTCTGATCTTAACGCCTTTGACCTCCTTACCCGTATGGTTAATCCTTAAGAGCACCTGTAGAGGCGCGTCAGCAAGCCCTGTAGTGAAATTGAATTGCTGGTACACCGAATCATCAAAACCGAATTTCGGCATATTGTATGTCGTGTACATGCCATCCCCGCTCACATTCACCTGTGCAACGGTTGCATCGCCTCCGGATGTGTCAACCGCCGATGTCGGAGTGAATATTCGGGCAGCTTCTGCTGTTGTGAAATTGTATATCAATGAATTACTATAGTAACTCGGGTCTGTGCCATTGTATGCATATACACTATAATAATAAGTTGTGTTCTCTATCAAACCCGATATCGTGACGTTGTGCACCAGTGTTCCATTGTCCCATAGAGACCAGTTTCCAAGAGAAAGATCAGTCCCGTAAGCAACTCTGGTTCCGGCATCGCTCTGGTTTACCGCGTAGTTCACCACAACGCTTGCGGTATTGGGTGCATCATTATAAACACTGGTTATCTCTGGCGCAGATGGCGTTGGGGGTGGGGTCGGTGTCGGTGTCGGCGTCGCTGTTGCTGTTGCGGTTGCAGTAGGCACCACCCCTTCTCCGAGAAGTGTACCGGCTTGAATCACAACACCGGCGCCGGTATGGACAATGGTCGCGCCCACATAATCATCTTCACCAATGGCGATGCCCCACTCACCAAGCGCATCGATCTCAATTGTATCCCCAAGTCCCCATTCGGGTTTTCCATAGATTAAAGCGAGATCGGCAGGCGAGAGTTCCACACTGGTTCCGTTCAGATTCAGCATTATCATGAGGTCTTTGACATCGATGAGCTCACCGCCACCGTGCCTGAAGTAGACTGTGTCCGTACCGACATTCACCCAGCCGTCGATGTCTGCCTGTGGGCTGTCAGCAGGTCCCTTATACGAGAGCACGATGACCGCCAATAAGCCAAAAGCTACGACGGCAATCGTTATCATCATCAACTCTCCGATTATCTCAGAGATCGCATCACAGTCTTTTGTGAATGTTTCGGTACGTTTTTTCGGCACAATCGGAAAGCCCAGTGGAATCACTATATCTTTAAATTTTACCGCGGAGAACGCGGAGAACGCAGAGGATCGGATCAGTCTTAAAACTCTGCGTCCTCTGCGCTCTCCGCGGTGATAAATCGCTGGATTTTTAGACCGTGCCAGTTTTTTCATCGAGATAACCCCTCATACTAAATCAATATCGTAAACACCCCGTAAGAGACAAGCATCAGGATAACAGAATGCTTAAGCCCGGCTTCGACGTGCCCGCTACCCATCTTTCCGGCAACAAGTCCTGAACAGAACCCCTGGACGAGTGCCGCATGAAAGAAGAGCATGGTATACTCCGCCATATCAAATCCGCTTGCAATCGGCAGACCTTCCACGGCTTCATCCATCGATTGCGGCATTGCGCCAAGGAAATAGACGACAAGAATGTACACGGTGAAGAGGAAGACGAAGAACGCTATGTAGATGATGAAGACGTATACGAACATCTCAGCAGAGCGTTCCGTCTTCATCTGCTTCTGGACGTCCGCATCAGTAGCTGCTATGTTGAGCACGCTTCTGACATCGCTTGTGGACTCGCTCGCCTTCACGATGAGCGTGATCACGCGGCTTGTCATGCCGGTCCGGATGCGGTACTCGAATTTCTTAAGCGCAACCACCAGGTTTGTGCCCCATGAGACATCCTCCACCATCCGCTTCACATCAGAGTGGAGTATCCCGATCTTTGACTTGGCAACCATAGCAATGGCATCCACGAGCAAGATTCCTGCAGCGTTGATGCTTGCCAGTCTCTTTAAAAACTCAGGAATCTGGTCTTCGATCTTCCGTATCCGAATGCTCCGGAGTTCATAGAATATGATGAATGGGATCAGCATTAACAGGACAGCTACGAATATGCCATCATCAACAGAAGTCACAGTCTCGATAGTCTCAGCACGCATGAGTCCGATCGACGTTCCGATATTGAGCTGACCCAGTCCGTGGGTATGCGTGGCAAGATATGCAATGGCAAGCGGGATGCTCATCAAAAACGCGTACGCGGGTTTGTAGCGCATCAGCCTGAAGGGGTGGGTGAGCGCATCTAATAATCCGGATAGTTTCTTGTAGAGCCGGATCCGCTTTATCATTTTGGCGTACTCCTCGGATGGTGGTTTTACGCGAACATCATAGAAGACGTTTAACTCCTTTTCAGCTACATAAGTCCTTGGCGGTGCCTTACTCTCGCATGAGATCATGCTGAGGAGAATAAGGAAAAATACGGTGCCAAATGGGATTATCGCATACACCAGCACATAGAGGATAATCGTCGTGCCCGAAGACATCAGTCCGAGCACGGCAAGAATCGTCATCATAAAGAGAGGTCCCACCACGAAGACAGAGATATAGACCTCTGCAAGGATCCCGAGCGTCTCCAGAAAATTGCGCTGCTCCCTGGTTGCGGCGGAACGATGCTGGTCTGTCTTGCTCCTGAGATATGCGGTGACGTCGCCGCCGCTTGAGACGATGGATACCAAGCCGTCTAAGAAGTCTTTGAGCTGTACGGACGCGGTTCTCTCACTTGCAGTCCGGAGTGCAGTGATCAGGTCATGACCAAAGTATTCCATGTCCTTTACGATGTACCCGAACTCCTCCGCGGCAGCGCCATAGACATGCGCATAGCTGCTTAAGGATTTGAAGATCTCGAAGAGGTTCATGCCGCCTCCGCGGCTGAGTGCATAGAGGTAAGCGGTTGCGTGCGGGAGCGACTGGTCAATAAACGATTTGCGGACGTTCGCTTTCGTTGCCGGGATCGCTGTGAATACAAAGTAAGTGATGTAGAAGACAAGCGTAAATAGCAGCAGTCCTGCCGCGGATGATAAGAGTTCGGTCAGGTACACCTCCACAAAAGGGGGTGCAGTGATATCGGAAGGGATACTGACATCAGTGAATATATGGAGTCCCGCATAGATTCCCGCGATCGCAGCAGCAAGCCCCGCGGTAAGCGAATAGAGGTATGCTGATGAGAGGTACTGGTCGATGGGTGCAGGGATGCGTGCCTTGCGCATCTTTGTCCGGAGTTTGCGATGTTTTTCGGATCTTTCGCGAACTCCCCTGCCAAAGATCCGGTATGCTGTGCTGGCTATGATGTTCATATATGCCCCCCAGCACACGCTTGAACATTCGCGTCATTCGTTACCATTCGTGATCTCTTGGTGCTGATTTTATCACGAATGCCACGAATAAACGAATGGCACGAATCGAGCAAATCGGCGGAAATCAATGGATTTTTAGACAGTGCCATATTGAACATGCGCCCCCTCCCTCACAGATGCTGCGAGATCATCTCCTGCAAGTTGTCGTTCCTGACCGCCTCAAGAACCAGTTCCGGATTTAACGAGTACGCCTGCACGACAAGCGATACGCTGATGTAATCACGCATCCCCTTCCCGCGCATGTATTCAAGGATCTTCCCGCGATTTGTAAGTTCGCTAACCAGCCTATCCTGCTTCCATCCTCTCGACTGCATGATGCTGTTTAACATGTAGGATTCGCCAGCCTGTTTGAACGTGTCTGCCGCCGGATCCCAGCGATATATCTCGTTTATGCGGATATTCGCGGTCCTTCCGTCAAGTCCGGTCACTTCCACGATGGAATTGCTCCGCCTGACCCTTACTTCGTTGACGTAAGTCTGCACCTGGATGCAGACGATATCGAGCGACTGTAACATCGCGTGCGGGACATTCATGGGATCGTTTTCGAGCCGGTTTACGACGGTCTGCACATCGCCTGCATGCATGGTCGAGTACGTGGTATGACCTGTTGACATTGCCTGGAAGAGCGTCAGCGCCTCCTCGCCGCGCACCTCGCCTACAAGGATGTACTCAGGGCGCTGCCTGAGAGCGGCTTTTAGGAGGTCGTACATCGAGACCTCTCCTGCCCCGCTTGTAAACGACTTTCTGGTGACGCCCGCGATCCAGTTCTCGTGGTGCAGCGTCAGTTCACGCGTATCCTCTATCGAGATCACCTTCGCAAGAGAGGGTATGAAGAGGGAGACTGCATTTAAGATCGATGTCTTCCCTGACGCTGTGCCGCCCGCGAAGATGACGCTCTTGTCGTTCTCTATCGCCAGCCAGAAGTACGCCAGTATATCGATGCTGCACGTCCCGAAACTGATCAGGTCGATCGGCGTGATCGGATCCCCTTTGAACTTGCGGATGGTAAACGAACTGCCGCGGGTCGTCACCTCCCTGCCAAGCGTCGCCTGCAACCGCGAACCGTCAGACAGCGTCGCGTCCACCATCGGGTCGCCGATCGATATCTGCTTGCCGCTCTTCTGGCACATCTTGATCACGAACGAGTTCAATTCAAGCTCCTCAAAGACGACATTTGTCATGATGTTCCTGTGCTTCCTGTGGTATAGGAAGACCGGTACACCGACGCCGTCGCAGGAGATGTCCTCTATGTTCGGGTCTGAAAGCAGGGGATTAATCTTTTCATAACCGCGAAAGTTCCGGCGCAGGTAATACATGATCCTGTGCATCGATGCGACATCGAGCAACGCATGGTAGCGCCCGAATAGTGAGAGCGTCTTATCTGCCAGAACCGCGTTCTTGTCCGCCTTTGAAGTGTCCTTGAGTGTCAGGACATCCTGCAGGTCCTCGTATACCCGCTCGAGTATCTCCTTCTCATACGTGGTGAGCGATGGCTCAGCCACCTGATAGTGAAACATCCTTGTGTCATCGATGATGCTTACGAAGGTATATGGCTCATCCACCCAGTAGCGTTCAACCTCGGTGTAACCATCAGGCACCTCGAACTCTACGAGGGGTTCATGAATCTCCGGATCGTAAGGGGGAAGGGTATTTAGCTCCTTATACCGGATGCGCTGCCATTTCTCCTTGAGGGTCTCTACCAGTCTCTTCAGTTCATTGGATTCCTCTCCTACCTCCTCTCTGACTTCTGCTCCAACTTCCTCTTCGGTTACATCACCAGTGATTGCCCCCGCCTCCCTGTTTATCGTATATCTAATCGTGGCTTTTTAATTTATTATGGGTGGACTTTTGGTTATGACGAAGAAGATTAACCACAGAGGACGCGGAGTGCACAGAGAGTTGCTGTTTTCTCTGTGTCCTCTGTGCTTTCTGTGGTTTTCCAAAACCCAATTCCCAGAAGATAATAAAAAGTCTCATCTAATCTACCTGATCTCAAATATACATGCGTCGTCCCCGTTTCCGATCGTGGTCTGCACCTCCACCTCCAGGTCATCAGGTGCTCTTGCAGCAATCCTTGCGAATATACCTCTCGTAAGATTACAGAGAATCGGATTCCTGCGGGCTTCCCCGGCACCCCACGGGCATACGGTTCCCTTGATTGTGCAGACGTCCGCGTTCCCGGTCTCCTCAACAGCAAAGCTCCCGCCGAGCTGGTTCATCACGCTTGCGCAGATTTCCCCGATGCTTGTGCGGTCAAGTTTCACGGCATCGAATGGATAGACATCAACGATGATCTTCTCGACCATATCAGTCATCTGGTGGATCAGGATCTTCTTCTGCTCCGGAGGAAGCGGCTGGAGCAGCGCAGGGATCATCGCGGTCAGGATGCTCCTGATGCGGTTCTGCATATCGAGCATGTCGCGTTCGGTCAGGAGATCGTCGTGCAGACTCTTGGTGCGGAGGAGTGCCTTCACCCTCGACATCAGTTCCTCCTTGTTAACGGGCTTTGTGAGAAACTCATCCGATCCTGCGTCGCTCCCCTTTATCCGGTCGCTAACCTCAGAGAGCGCGGTCACAAGGATGATCGGTATGAACTGGGTGTCAGGATCGCTCTTCAGCAGCTTGCTGACCTCGTATCCGTCCATCCCGGGCATCATGATGTCAAGGAGGATGAGGTCAGGTTTTCTGGTATTTACCTTCTCGATAGCGTCCTCGCCGCTCGATGCAGTGACGACATCGTAGTCGTTGGATAGATGCGCCTCCAGCAGGTCCACGTTCATCGGCTCATCATCAACGACCAGAATTTTTGGTCTTGTCTCCTCAGTCATACTCCCTCCGGTACTATGTTATCGTTGCCAGTTCAGTATCCACTTCAAGCACCAGTAGATCACGAATGGCACGAATTGTACGAATCGCACGAATGTGTTGTGGTCGAATTGATCCCACACAAGCGGCAAAAGCCACCGGATTTAACCACAGAGGACACAGAGAGCACAGAGTTTTTAAATCGATCCTCTGTGTCCCTCTGTGCTCCCTGTGGTTGTATTCCCTACCGATGTCGTTTATGTCAATCGCGTTGTTATGCATCCAGCTGACCACTACACGAATCGCACGAATGCCCCGCGGACGTGGATACTTGGTCATCATTTAATTTGAACAGGATACCCGAGGTTCACTCATTTTATGTACTGTGCAACCGTCGGCTTGAACTGGTGGACATCGATCGGTTTGGATATGTACCCTGCACATCCTGCTTCCATAAACCGCTTCGCATCCCCGCTCATGGCGTGTGCGGTAAGCGCAACCACAGGCACCGCCCTGGTCTCAGGATCGGCTTTCAGTCTCTCAAGCACTTCAGGACCATCCATTCCGGGAAGTTGCATATCAAGCAGTATCAGGTCAAATGTTGTCTCTTTGACGCGTTCAAGTGCTTTGAACCCATCTTCCGCTGGAGTTATCTCGTATCCGTATGTTTCCAGCAGATCCACAGCAAGCTCCATATTCATCGGATTATCCTCAACCACTAATATCTGTGTCATCTTTATATCTCCTCACAAGTTTTGCAACTTTCTTGATCTCGTTTACCAGTTCTTCCCTGGCGAACTCTCCTTTGCACATTACCGAGATTACATCGCTCCTCAGCCGTATTATATCTTCTGATGTGGGATCCCTTGATGTGCAGATGATTATCGGGATATTTCTCGTTGCAGGATCCGTCTTCAATCTCGATACCACATCAAACCCGCTCACGTCAGGCATCATCAGATCGAGTATCAACACATCAGGATGTTCGCTGAAGCTCTTCTGTATCCCTTCCTCTCCGCCATAAGCGCGTACGACCTCAAACCCTGCTGGCTCGATCATCGATACTACCAGTTCAACAGCATCCGGATCATCGTCCACAACAAGCACCTTTGGCATATCGATCTCGAGCGCGTCCTTAAGAGTGTTCAATGCAACGATGAGAGTTCTCTTTTCAACCGGTTTTACGAAGTAATCTACCACCCCAAGCGAAAATCCAACCTCCGCCGCATCCAGCATCGATACTACGATCACAGGGATGTCGCTCGTTTCGGAATCGTACTTCAGGTACTTGAGCACATCCCACCCATCCATGCCCGGCAGCATGATATCCAATGTGATTGCGAATGGTTTGAGTCTCTTCGCGACTGCCAGCGCTTTCCTGCCATTGTAGACCGGTATAACCCTGTATCCTGCACCGGTAAGCGTCACTGTCAACAGTTCGCTTGAGTTTTCATCATCCTCTACGACAAGGATGAGCGGCTCATCCCCGCTTGCACCTTCTGGCTCGATGATCGCTGGCAGCCGGGTAGCGGCGATCTCTTCTGCGGACATGGCATCTACCACTGCCGGCACTTCATGCATCTTTTCAGGCATTTCCGCCTCAGCCACGACCTCGACCTCCGGCTCGACCTCCGGCTCGACCTCCGATCCTAACATATCCTCTTCTGTCGCTTCCGCTTCCGTTTCAGCTTCTGCCCCGCACTCTACCGGAATTGTGAACGTGAACGTGCTGCCCGTCCCTATTTCGCTCTCGGCCCATGCCGTGCCGCCGTGCAGTTCTGAAAACTTCTTGACAAGCGAAAGCCCGAGTCCGGTTCCGCCGTACTCCCTGGATGTGGTTGCGTCCGCCTGCATAAATGGCTGGAAGAGCTTCTTCTGGTCTTTTTCAGAGATTCCGATCCCTGTGTCTGTGACCGAGATCTCTGCCATGTCTCCCTGACGTCGTGCATCCACCGTGACCGAACCGTGTTCAGGCGTGAACTTGACTGCGTTACTTAAGAGGTTGTAGAGTATCTGCTTGAACTTGCTCTCGTCCGCATGGATCGTGGTGATACCTTCATCGACTGAAAGATCCACCATAATACTCTTCTTTGCCGCGATCGATGCGGTCAGGGTCTTCACCTCGTTAATCGCGTCAGAAACAGAGAAATCCTCGCAGACCAGTTCTATCTTTCCTGCTTCAACCTTTGAGAGGTCGAGTATGTCGTTTATCAGCTGCAAAAGATGCTTGCCGCTTACAAGGACGTTATTTACATACTTCGCCTGCTTCTCATTTACAGGACCGAATACGCCATCGTGGAGTATCTCAGAAAATCCTATGATCGAGTTTAACGGAGTTCTCAGTTCGTGGCTCATGTTTGCGAGGAACTCGGACTTTGTCTGGCTTGCTGCTGCAAGTTCCAGCGAGGTCATCTTAAGTTTGTCACGCTCACTCTTTAGCTCGGCAGCCATCTCCTGTATTTCCGTGTAGGCATTCGCGTTGTTGATAGCCACTGCAATCTGGTCTATGACGCGCTTTACAAAGTCAATCATGTCCGGCGAGGTTCTCGTGGTATAGCATGTAAGGATGACACCGAGCAGCGTATCCTTAAAGATTATAGGCGTGCTGATGATGGTATCCGGAGGAACCGCGCCATCTCCGGACGGTATCTTGTATATGGTATCTGTAAGATCGGTTGCCACGACCATCTCCTTCTTTGCGGCGGTCTCGCCAGGAATCCCTTCGCCATACAAGAACGATTGCTCTGCAACCGCGTCTGCAGCACCTCTTACTACTACCGGCAGAAGCGTCTTATGATCGCGGTTGCAGATGTAGACGACGCCCAGAGGCGAATCCGTATACTTCATCAGGTTAGAGAGACCCTCGGTTAAGATTGTGTTTAAGTCGATGGTCATGCTCGTAACCGTCAGGATATCGGTGTACGCCTCCTCCGCACTCTGCTTCTTCCTGAGGTTCTCAGCAATCCTCTTACGCTTTACAACCTCCGACTCCAGGTTTTTATTCGTCTCTTCGATGTCCACCGCAATATTCATTATCGCAAGTCTCTGCTGCTCACTCTCTGCGATCTTCGTGTCCAGTTCCGTAGTCCTCTCTTCCACCCTGCCCTCAAGACCCCGGCTGTACTCGTCCAGTTCCGCTTTCGATTCTTTGAGATTGGCGGTCATGTCATCGAAATCCCTTGAGAGTTGTCCGATCTCATCGTCTCGGCTGGTACCGACCCTGTAATCCAGATTCCCGCCAATTAGCTCTTCCGTACCCTTGCGCAATCTCTCAATCGGTCCTGTTATCGTTCCGGATAGCGTGATTGCGAGTGTTGTACCCAGAAGCAAAAGACCGACGAAAATGAGTAGCATTATGTCGCCTATCTTGGCAACAGGAGCAAACGCTTCTTTTATGCCCATCTCCGCTACCACGCACCAGCCCCTCTCAGGTATGTGCGTTTGAACCCTGATAACCTCCGTACCCATGTAACTCTTGCATAGGGTCACCTCACTTTCGTACCCAGCCACATATTTGACATCTTCCGGTTCACTTCCTGAATAGAACGTCTCAACCTTCTGTTTCAGGAATGTATCATTGAGAAACCTCGACGGCGTTATCATATAACCGTCCTTGTTCACGAGGAATATCTCACCAGTCTCTCCGAGACCGGTTCTGTCCGTCGCTATCTCATTCAGTCCTCCCAGCGAGACTCTCATGGCAACGACACCTAAAAAAACAACATTTTCTTCATCGAAAACCGGTGCTGAGAATGTGATTGTGTCTATTTTTCTATCATCGGAGACATAAGCATCCTTGATAAAGGTGCCTTCCTTCCCGCCGATGAAATAGGGATCATTGCTCTTGTCTTTCCCGATATCTATCTCTTCGTTTGAGGCAACGATCGCGCCGTTTCTGTCAAGCACAAAGACACTATAGACATCCGCTCCCCTCTCTGCTGTGTTTTTCAGTCGCCGCGTAGCAAAATCATACATCTTGCTATAATCCGGGTCATCCCTGTCTGCCAATAACAATTGTTCTATAACGATACTCTCTGATAATTGCTTGATTGCTCCTTCTTCGCCGCCCAGAAAAGTCTCGATGTGTTTTTCTCTTGATTCGGCAGCAGTCAGCAGATGATTGCAGACATTTTTCTCTACCATATCTTCTAAAAATATTTTGTTGACCACGGTGGTAGCCATACCTGTAATCAGGACGAGTACGAATATAGTTAGAAAAATCTTCAGCCGGACCTTCATCTGCTTAAACCCCCCCTCATCACAGTTCCCCCACGATCTTATATCCGGGCTCCTTACCTGACTCCCCGAGAAGCGCGTTTATTTCCTTCTTGAGTTCTATCATCTTAAGTTCCCTGCCCACAGCCATCCGGTTGAATTTCTCAAGTTCATCGGCTCTCTTCTTAAGCTCCTCTTCAGCAGCTTTCCGCTCTGCGATTTCCCTTATCAACCCTATCGCATTCCATCTGCCTTTCAGTTTCACCGCAGAGAGGGAAAGTTCGACCGGGAATTCAGTACCGCCCTTCCCAATAGCAGCTACTTCAAGTGTTTTTCCAAGAGCAGCGCCCTGCCCCGTTTCCTCAAATCTCTCGAACCCTTTCGAAAAAGCAGGGTGGAATTGTTCGGGCACAAGGAGTGCATGTAAATTTTTGCCGATTACTTCCTCTTCCGTGTAGCCAAACATCCGTTCTGCAGCTTTATTCCAGTATGATATATTCCCTTCAGGATCCATCATGAGGATGGCATCATTAGCGGAAGCGGTTATCATCCGCAACTTCTCTTCGCTCTCACTGATCGCCTTCTCCGCGGCTTTCCGCTCTGTGATGTCCTCTATCATACAGAGATGTCGAGGTTGAGTTTTATCCTCGACCTTTAAAGGCGCAATGGTCATATTAATCCAAACCAATGAACCATCCGGTTGAATATATCGTTTGTTCATATTGAACCCGCTTATCTTCCCGGCATTCAACAGGGTCATATTATCCAAAACTTCCTGCACATCATCAGGATGGGTGATGCTTATCCAGTCAATCGTGGCCATTTCCTCTCTGTTTCGGCCGGCAATTTCGGCAAATTGTTGATTGATTTCATAGATATTCGCTGTTAGCGAGTCAATTAAGGCAATACCCAGTGGCGCTTCCTCGAACACGGTTCTCATTCGTTCTTCGCTCTCCCGAAGCGCGTTCTCCGCGGCTTTCCGCTCTGTGATGTCAGAAAGGACCCCTTCCACACCGAGTGAATCGCCGTTCTTATCGAAATAGAAATGACTGCTCATCCGTACAGGTACTAAAGTCCCGTCCGTTTTTTTCAGTGTGATCTCGTAGTCATTCACCACGCCCTTCTTCTCAAGAACTTTAAGAAACTCATCGCGCTCTTCAGGAACTGCATATAAGGTTTTGGCGACATTCAATCCTATCATCTCCCCAACAGAATCATAACCCAGCAGTTTGGCTCCTGACCGGCTTGTCATGATAAGATTGCCTTCCATGTCGGCTCTGTAGAATACATCTTGGATATTTTCAATAATATTTCGGTATTTCTCTTCACTCTCCCGAAGCGCGTTCTCCGCGGCTTTCCGCCTGGTGATGTCGTAAAACATCTCGAGAAGCACCGGTTTGTCATCGATTGTAATTTGTGTAGCCGTCTTATCGATAGGAATGTCTCCACGATCCTTTGAGATGAGGATCACCTCTCTATGGTCAACGGTCCGCCCGCGATCGTGGATCGGGCAGTCGTTCTCTGCTGCCGGGTAGATAAACTCGTGGCACATCTTGCCGATGATATCTTTTCTTGGTCTTCCGATCAGGGCTGCAGCAGCATCGTTTACATCCCTGATCTTCCGTTTTTTGTCGACGATGACAGCTCCAAGTGGGTTTTCTTCGAATATGGCATGAAACTTAGTCTCAGAACTTCGGAGCGCATCCAGTACATGCCTGTGCTCCAGCGCGTTTACAAAGATCTCACCCACCATCCTGAGCAGTGCGATATTCTCTTCAGACCAGCTCTTCTCCTGCCTCACAGAATCAAGCCCGATGAATCCGAAGAGAGTCCTGCCAGACACCATCGGAACGAAAATGACTGATAGGATATCCTCCGATTGCAGTTCCTCCTTTTCAGCACCTGCCTCGGGTGGGAGGTCTGCAACACTTGGAATGTGGACGGTCTCAAACCGGTTGAGCCGCTCCATCGACCACGGGAAGTCCGTAGTCTGTAGCCTCTTTAAGTTCCCGATCTGCGGCACGATTCCCCGGGCGCGCCACTTGTGGGTGTTGTCCATCGTCGTTCCGTCATCGAATAACCGGAAGATATAGCTGCGGTCAACACCGGAAAACTCTCCGATGCTTCTGAGTGCATCTTCTATCCCGGCGTCAAGCTCATCCGGTGGAAGGTTGATGAAGCTTGTCGATATGGTGGCGACGATCTTCTCGAATTCAACCCGATCTTTTAGCGCTTTCTCAATCCGCTTCCGTTCGGTGATGTCGCGGCACACGCAGAAAATCAGCTTTTCTCCCGCGAATACAGCCCCATTGGCGCTTATTTCAGCATCATAGGTGGTACCATCCTTACGACGGTGTTGCGTCTCGAAGTTGTTCCCGGTCTCATCAATATTCCGGAGCATATCTCGCAGCTGCTCACGTGTAGACTGAAACTCCCAATCCCACACGTGGAGGTGACTGACTTCCTCGGGGGAGAATCCAAGCATCTCGGCAAATCGCTGGTTGGACTCGTATACGCTGCCGTCCCGTCCGAGGATGACAATACCGTCCCGGGATTGTTCCATGAGGATGCGCCGACGGATTGTCTCGTCAGTGAAAGCCTCCTTCGCCTTCTTGCGTTCGGTGATGTCTCTAGTTATTCCCTGAAGACCGATTAGCTTACCATGACTATTGAGAAGCACCTTACTGGAAATTTCTATATCCACTTCATCGTTCTTGCTGTTAAGCATTTTAGTTTCGAAGGTAACATGAGTAAAAGTCTTATAATTTTTAATGGTTTTGGCAGCCAGAAAACCAACCTTTAAAAACTCTTTTTTCTTGAAATGCGAGCTTAGTTTTGTACCAACCCACTGTTCTGGTTTAAAGCCCATTATTCTTTCCACAGAAGGGCTTAGATAAGTAAATCTCAGCCTGGTATCCATCACCCAGATACAATCAATAGAATTCTCTGCTAGTAAACGGAATTTTTCTTCGCTCTCCAGCAGCGTTTCCTCCACCTGTTTGCGTTCGGTGATGTCCTCCCCAGAAGCCATGGTGGCACATATCCTGCCATGTTCGTCCCTCAATATGGTATTATGCCATGCGACGATCTTCTCCTCGCCGTGTTTGGTCAAAACAGGGTTTTCATAGTATTCGACTGGCTCAATCTCTCCTGCTATCAACGATCCGAAAACCCTTGCCACTTCATCTCTCAATCTCTTCGGAACGAAATTATCGAACCAGTCTTTGCCAGTGATCTCCTCTTCCTCTTCGTATCCCAGGATCTCGCAGCCCTTCCTGTTTATGAGGCTGACTTTTCGATCAGCACCAATGACTAAAAACATAACCCCGGCGGCATCAAGATAATGCTGTGCCCTATCTCTCTCCTTTTGTAGCGCATCCTCCGCGAGCTTTCGCTCGGTAACTTCCTGCACCAATCCTTTGCTCGCTTCTGCCAGTTCAGAGGTGCGTTCCTGCACGCGCTTTTCCAGTTCGTCGTGTGCTCTCTGAAGCGCATCCTTTGCCCTGATCAGTTCTGCTGCCTGCACGCATCTCTTTGCGATGGTCTCTACGACCTTAAACAACAGACTCGAATAGTTACGGACCACATCCTCCCCGACGGCAGGCATCTTCCCTGCTTCTTTTACGAGCAATCCCGGGTCAAGGTCGATTTCATGCGCTATCTCTTCGAGATCATGGAGTTGCTCGGAAGAAAACTTCTCAGGTATGAACTGCCCGGCAAACATCGTTCCTTTGTGCTTGCCATCGATGATGATCGGAGCAACGAAATGCCTGCCGTGTGCAAAGCAGTAGCATATCTCTGGCTTCTCTGACCGAAGCGCAATCTCCCCCATCTCCCTAAATGACCTGAAGCAGCGCTCTTTTCCTTTCTCGGTCGATTGGATCAGGGAGCAAAATCCGGTCGGATTGGTAAACTTTGTCAGGGGCTCGCCTTCAGGCGAGAGGATCACTGACGAGATTCCAGCGGCTCTTGCGAAGCTATCCTGGATCGACTGGAGTTCGTCAAGGTCGATCAGGTCACGCAGTGGCAACGATGGTGAGCCGCTCATCTCTTCCCCTGTCTATGGATATGCCTTGTACGGGAATCCGCCTGCTGACCGCTCCATGCCTGTAACCATCCGCTCAAATACCGATAGCGGCATCCCGAGTCCGAGCAGGTCGCCTTCCCACCCGCCGACCGCTCTTGCCCCGAGACAGAAGAAGGATCCGTTTAAGCTCTGCTCCAGAAATGGCAGGGCTGTCAGGTCTGCACATACGCCCCTGATCCCGATCGTGCTCATCAGGAAGCGGTTACCTGTGAGAAAGTTGTAGCCCTGAATCGCAAGCAGCACCTGTTTCGGAAGCAACCCGAGAATCACGACATCGGGAGCGATATCAAGCTTCCCTGCCGGATACGCAACCGCGGCGTCCATGATGGCGGGCTGGATCGAGGTCATTCCGCCGACCGCGTTAAGTGCAGCACCAAGCGTCTCGTACCGCCCGGTGTCGCCCTCGCCAAAGAGCGCAAACTGCCTGTTATCGCTTGCTTTGCATCCATAGACGAGACCATTTGTAAAGTCTGCCGGCGATGCGGTCGTCTCCATCATGTCTGTGTACTTCCGCGTGCTGGAAAGCGGTTCTTCCTGATACTGATCGACAAGACCAAGAGCGATTGCTGCTGCCGGACATCCGACATTTTCCTTGTTGATCACAACAACCTCGCCATCCATCGCGGCGATCCGAACTGCCTCGCACCACGGAACCCCCTGATATTCCTCAGGAGTCCTCGTTCCCGCGGGGATCTCGTGCCCTTTGAGGATCAGTTTAACGCCAACCGGCTGAACAATCGAGCCCGGCTCGTCAAAGATATCCATAAACCTCTTGCTCGCTTCCTCAAATGTCATTCCACTACCTTGTCCTGTGTTATCCATTCTTCACACTCCTCTGAAGGCTATCGCAATCTATGACCGATTCTGTTTCAGTCTACCTCACTCCATGCATCGCAAACCTTCACAATCTCATTTACCAGTTCTGCTTTATTAAACATTACGTTCTGCGGAGGGGGGTTTTTATACCACTCCGTAAGCGCAATTTGGAATTCTAACATTTCAGGGGCACAGTACATGATCGGGTAACTTGTGGTAGGAACCACAAGATTACACAGTCTGCGATCTGCGAAGCAGCGCCGAAGGCAGCAGCGGCGCAGCCATCTCCACAAGATTTCTGTGTTAATCTTGTGTAATCTCGTGGTTTTATATGCGGATATCC
>DAOURL010000186.1 GCA_030625165.1 Methanosarcinales archaeon
AGCAATGAATAAAATCACAAAAGCATCACTGGCACTGGTTGTAATCTTTATCGCCATCCTGCTGGCTATATTTGTACAGAGTCTGGCGGATGAAAAGAAGGAGTATGTAACCGATCCGATAATAGCTCATATCCCGCTCAGGGCCGATCTTGGTTTTCCTGATGAACCAATATTAAATCGGACTGTAGATATCATATACCCCTTGAATCCATTGGTAGATGTGAAAGTAAACGTTTCAGAAGGTCTCATTCTTCCAGAAGGAATCGTTTTCGTGGAGAATAATCTGCCAATCGGTCAGATCACGCTTAAAAAAGGCAAGAAATATAGGTATGGTGCAAAGATAAAAACAGTTGGTATTGGAAATTGGATGGTTTATGCGTCACCTGGGGTATATGCAAATGTAAATGTTGCATTCGGAGGCGAGGTGTCGACGGTATGGATACAGAAAGTTTGGAAAGCTAAAGAACCCCTCACAAGATCCCGTCTTAAAGAGAATATAACGCAGGAACATCATGATATTTTCATGGATGTAACAAAAAATTGGCTGATTGAACATGGCATACAACGATCTGAAAAAGAAGAATTTAACTGCACGATAATATCATGGCCTGCATCAAGGATCCATAATGTTAATATTAAGTGTTATGGTTGTGAAATGTTGGGTTATTCAAATTCGAAACTGTATGACAAGTACTATTTCGTTATCGAAGAAGATCAGCACACCAACAAAACCAAAATCAGAAACGTGTACCGCTGGGCATACCAGACCTCTTCAGGCTACCAGCAGAAACCGGTATGTGAAGAAATTACGATGAAAGGTGGCGGAAATGGTGAATAGAATCGTGAAAGTTTTAAACCAGACAGATTGATATGAAGAGATGACGATCCGCACCCAAAAATTCTACGACTTTAGCATCCACACCGCGCCCGAATGCAGCGACCCTCCAGAAGCGATGGCGGAGATCGCATCCGGATACGGCTACGCGGGAATCGCAATAACGAATCACACACCGCACCAGCCGCAGAAACCGGAGACGACCGATCATCCTAAAATTGTGGTCTATTCGGGAATCGAGATCGTCGCAAAGAACCCGCACCACCTGATGCAAATGATCCAGAAGCATCGTGCAAAGGTGCGCGTGCTTTCTGTGCACGGCGGAAACGAGAAGATCAACCGTGCAGCAGTCGAGAGCCATGCTGTCGATATCCTATCGCATCCGGACGAGCGGCTGAATCATGTGCTCATGCGGTTTGCATCTGAAAACAGGGTGGCGATCGAGTTCAATCTCGATTCAATAATCAGGATGCGCGGAAGGGCGCGGGTTCGAGCACTCACGAATTTCAGGCACAACCTCAAGCTCGCACGCAAGTATGGTGCGCCGATGATCCTTGCGAGCAATGCACAGTCGATCTACGACCTCCGGGCGCCTGAGGAGATGATAGCGCTTGGAACGATCTTTGGGATGACGGAAGACGAAGCGATCGCAGCGCTTGGCACGGTTCCTGAGGAGATTATAATGCGGGGAAGCGAGAACTGGATCATGGAAGGGGTCTGGGTCGTTACGGAAGATTGACCCCCTCCTGAGGCACTGTCTAAAAATCCGAGTGTTTTCAGCCGATTTACTCGATTCGTGCCATTCGTTTGTTCGTGTCATTCGTGACTGTGAGCATGCGAGCGAAGCCGTTGGCATAAAATCAGCATCAAGAGAGGGCTGCGCCGATGCTGCGCATTCACGAATGATGGCGAATGCCATGAATTACACAAATTTATCTGCCACAAAATCAGAGTGTTTTCACTGAATAATTCGATTGTACCATCGAAAAGATTATGTACGCCGAGAACAGTGATTGGGTAAAAATGGAGACTGGCAATGAAAAGATGGCAGCGTGATTACGGATTATCAACGAGGATGTTCCTGACGATGTTTATGCTCGTTGTAGTGTACATCGCATTCATAGGGGTATTATCTTACCTCGGGTTACCCCTCATCACGATCCTCCTCTTCGCAGGAGTCATGCTCTTCGCGCAGTACTATTACTCGGATAAGATGGTATTGTACAGCACAGGCGCCCGCATCGTGACCGAAAGCGAAGAGCCCGGGTTGCACGAGATCGTCTCGAGACTGTGCATCGAGGCAGACCTGCCAAAGCCGAGGGTTGCAGTCGTTGATAGCAGCGTTCCAAATGCGTTTGCAACCGGCAGAAGCCCTAAGAGAGCAGTGGTCGCGGTCACCACAGCACTCACGCAGAGACTCGACCGGAATGAGGTATCTGCTGTGCTTGCGCATGAACTGACGCACGTGAAGAACCGGGACGTGATGGTTCTGACCATCGCGAGTTTCTTCTCAACGATAGCGTTTTTCCTTGTCAGGTATCTGATATTCTTTGCCGGGGACAGGCGCGGAGGCGGTCAGATCATGATTGCATGGATCGTATCGATTGCAGTGTGGCTCGTCAGTTATCTTCTGATACGTGCGCTCTCCCGATACCGGGAATTCGCTGCAGATCGCGGAGCCGCCATAATCACAGGTCATCCGTCCCATCTCGTGAGCGCGCTTATGAAGATCAGCGGTTCAATGGATCGGGTACCGACCGAGGACCTCAGGAAGGCGGAAGGCATGAACGCATTTTATATCATACCTGCGATATCCAAGAATTCAATAATGGCACTCTTCTCCACGCATCCCCCGCTTAAGAAGAGGGTTGCTGCACTCGAGAAGATCTCCAGAGAGATGGAACTGACATGAAACTATTTGATACGCTGCTCGGAAGAACGACACTTAAGAAACCGAAGACAGAGGCATTGTTTGCGCTTTCGACCGCATACATATCGTTAGAGGCGCTCGGCTTCAAACCAAGTGGCGTAGCCGGAATCTGCTTTAAGCCGATCGAATCATCGCGGTTTTCGGAACTGGAGAGCTATCTTCGGGAACTTTTAAGGCTCAGCGCCTCTGAAACCGGGACTATGTGCCAGTTCCAGACGGACGAGTACAACTACAACTGGGTCATCTTAAACGACGAGGACTTCGAGGACCTTGTCACCACCACGCACCTGATAAGCGAGACGATCATCGAACATGACTTCGAGGAACGACTTCTCTGCTCGATTTTTGCCTTTGGAGACGTGTATTTGATTTATAATTACAAGGAGGGGACTTTCTATCCGTTTGCTCCGCTGGCTGACAGGAAGAGGGATAGCAATCTCGAATTCAGGTTGAGATCGGCGATGGAAGGCGAACTTCCGATCGAAAAGGAGATGGAGAAGTGGCATCCGTTCTGGGGGATTCCGTTCCAGAGACG
>DAOURL010000219.1 GCA_030625165.1 Methanosarcinales archaeon
TGAGATGTCTGCCGCTCCTGCCAACTGAATCCAGATCATCGAGCCGTATGCACGGCTGGGAGATGCAGAGCGGGTTTGCCGGCGGGGGCACGACCCCTGATGTTACAAACGGCTGGAAATCCGCGATTGATGCGATGGTCAGGTAGATGTCATCACGCCACCGTGCGATCACCGGATACCTGTCGATTCGTGTATGGCCGTTCGCCTCAAAAAATGAAAGAAACGCCTCACGCATCTCTATAAGATCGTATTCCTTTGAGAATGCTGGGCTGCCTATAAATGTGTACTCATCGCATGGTGCATCGCCGCAAGTTTCCTTTTCCTCGTTTCGTGTCCAGAAATACCCGCCGCATTTCGGGCACTGCTTGCGTACGAATCCACCCTCTATGAAGTATGAGAGTTGATATTCCTGCTCGAACATGGTCTGTTATGAATCTACGTTCTGGTTTTAAATGTATTGCTTCCGCGGAGGGGTCATGTCGTCGGGTGTTGCAAAGGACCTCATGAACCTGCTCAAGCAAGTTGTGGATAAAATTCGTGTAAGTCACTAACCCCCCAATGAATTGGGAGCATCGAGGTTGGTGCTCGGTTAACGAGACTTAAATTCCAAATGGTTTAATTTCATCATTGGTAAAGTTGTACTCTTTACGATATCCTTCTCTTATTTTCACTAATTTTTTCGAAATTTTCTCATCCAACTCTTTCAAGTAAATTAATTTTTTACGAATTTGTTCATGTATTTCAATAATATTAGTTTTATCTCTAAATTTCAATAATTCATCTTGATTTTCTTCCCAAAAATCAATAGAAGGTTCGATAGAATTCGGACTGCGCTCTATTGTGCATTCAAGATTGATGAGATATCCGCCGTAAAATCTAAAACTATTTTCAATCGATTCTCCTTTTAATCTATATGTAGCTGATTTTCCTTTGTTAAATTCCTTTGTCATTTCATCCAATCGCTCTTCAAGTTCTGGGGTTTTAATTTCTTTTTCGATTTCTTCATAAAATTGATTCAATTCATCAATTAAAACATCATGGGAAGAAAATATGTTATTTAAATCAGGGAATTTACTAAGGATATCCTTTAATGCCCCACTACTTGTTTCATTAAATAAAGATCTTACAGACCCATATTGCGTACTATAGTATAATCTTCCAAGTCCAGAATCAAAGCCACAACCTCCTGAGGTATAGCGGTGCCAAGAAATCTTTTTGTTTTGAATCGCATCAATTTCGGATTTAATATGCTCTATTGTTGGTGTTAGACCATCTCGCACTTCTTCTAAAACTTTAGTTCTTTCTCTGTCTTTAATCATTAATCTCGTTTGTTTTCTCATTTCATGGGCATACCATCCAGTTAGTAAAACCAAGGCTGCTACAAGGACAATATTACTTATTGCATTAATCGCATCCCAATTCAATTGTCCATTATTGTAAAAAATTTCTGTAGAATTCATAAGAATCTCTTTTAATTCTGTTAAAAATGGTTTTCCTAAATTTCAATTGCTTATCGAGTAGATCATTCTCATATTGCAGTCACCAAATCCCGCACTTAAGTACAGATCCTGTACATCGCGTTTTCGCGTTCGGTTTGGCTGTGCCAGTACTTCGTATGTGACCGGTCGGCAGCAAAACCGTATGGCGATCATGGCGAAGTTTTCTGTGACACATACATGATAAACTGTAACACATCCTAAATAAGTTTACTTGACAGCGGGACCATCGACACCGTAAGGCGTGACAACCCCTCTCTATCCATTGCTTTAAACCGCTGTTTCAACCACCGCCCACCAGTATCACGTCACCGCATCAACAGCATGCATCAACATCTGGTTCTCCTCCCTCGTCCAAATCGCCACCCTAACATACCGACCGTCCGGACCCTGAAAAATTGCGCAAGCCTTAACAAGAATCCCGTTGCCTGCCAGTCTCTCTACCATCTCATGCGAATCCATCAGCACTACTGATATCGACGAGAATGAAGTTGACCGCGCTTTCATGAGATACCCGCGCTCCGTTCTTATCAGAGCAATTGACCGCTTGAGATAATCCCCTTTCATACATGCCCCCCTCAGACCCGTCCCGATCGCCTCACCAAGTGCACTCGCATTCCGAACGAATCGTTGCGCGGTTGAGCAGTTCGGAAAGTCCGGTATGTGCAGCGGAATAGCGATCACGATCATTAAGTACTTTGTCCGCATAGTGGCAAGGTAACATACAGGCAACGAATGTGATTAAATATGGAGAT
>DAOURL010000165.1 GCA_030625165.1 Methanosarcinales archaeon
CAACGACATGGTTAAGGAGAAGCGGGAGAGGCTCGGGATGGATGCTCTGCCAGAGACTGTTCACAGATATCCGGAAGCGCTTTCTGAGGTGCAGACGCTTCTTGGTCGTTGTGGGTTTGACAAACTTGTGGCTGGCTCTCAATAGTGAGTGCCGCCAGCATGAAAAAATTATCGTAACTACTCAGGTACCTAAAACACTATCATGAGACTTCACCTGTGCCGGCACTACTTGACCCGGCATACCGGAACCAAACAGGGAATTTAACCGCAGAGGGCGCAGAGGAACGCGGAGGAGGATAAAAACTCTGCGAACCTCTGCGTACTCTGCGGTTATTTTTCTTGACAGAAAGCACAGGATCGCAATCAGGAGACCAATCAGCATACCCGAGTAGTTACAAATTATCGCTCTATCCGGGTCGGGGTTGCATCGCCCCGAACCGGCATTCCGGGATCGGCAAAACCAATTCTTGCCACTACGATAGCTATTTATACTTAGCAAATACCATATCACTTAGTGATGTACACATGATCAGTGAAACCAAAATATCAAGTGGAAATTCAACAATAATACCGGCAGAGATCAGAAGATCGCTCGGCATCAACCCCGGCGACATCCTGATCTGGACTCTTGACAACCATGAAATAAAGGTAAAGCCGCGGAAGAAGATGCAGTTTAAGGACATTGTAGGTTTGATCGAAGGAGGAGGAGATTCCGTATCTGCAAAAAAAAGTATTCAGCGCGGTGAATGAATGATTTTTGTTGATTCGTCCTATTATATCGCCATAGTAGATACAAAAGACCAGTGGCATAAAAAAGCCCTCGAACTATCAGAGCATATCGAGACTAACACCAATGTCGTATCCAGTTTTATCATCTCGGAAGTTGTAACTGAGATTGGCAGGAGAAGTGGCGGAAAAGTTGCTTATAATTTGTATAATTACTTTACCGACAACTGTAAGATCATATACATCGACAGAGACCTGATTTCTGAAAGTATGGACATCTTTCTAAGATACGATGGGGCACTATCGCTTGCAGATGCCACTTCAATCGCCATCATGGATAATATGAAGATCAGTGAAATAGTATCATTTGATTCTGATTTTGACAAAGTGGATTTTATAAATAGAATTCATACTTTGCAATGAGTAGATGGGCAGAGGGGCATGAGGTGGGTGAGGGTCGGAGGCGAAATGGTTTACAGTTTGCAGATTACAATAGCTGGACATCGAAATGCACCCGATGTGAAATCCACGGGATGAACTGTCCGAACCAGATGGTGACAGTTCAGATGACCCAAACATCCGATAGGTTAATTTATCCGTGTTGGAATACAATGTGGATTGCATGACAACGGCATACGACGTACCAGCAAGCGAACTGATAATGTGCGCTGCACAGAAACTGAAAGCAAGCGATGAGATCAAACCCCCGGAGTGGGCAGGATATGTAAAGACGGGCGCGCATAAGCAGATGCCGCCTGTTGATGCGGACTGGTGGTATGTGCGGTGCGCTGCAGTGCTGCGGCAGATACGTACAGAGGGACCGATCGGCGTCTCGAGATTACGGTCAAAATATGGTGGAAAGGAACGTAACGGAACGATGCCGCCATCATTCAAAAAAGGAAGCGGATCTATCATACGAAAGGTTGTCCAGCAACTGGAAAAGATTGGATATGTCAAAATGATAAAAGATGGGCGTGCTGTGACCCCTGATGGGCAGCGATTTCTGGATAATGCCGCTTACGAGGTAAAACAGCAGGAATCAAGTGAATAACCATGTCCAATGAACTTGAGGAGATTAAACGCCGGCGGCTTGAGCAGATGCAGCAGCAGCAGCAAGCCGGTGCTCAGTATCAAGCACAGCAGCAGCAGCAGGCGCAACAGCAGCAGGTCGATGAAGCGAAGCAGACGATTCTCAGGCAGATCCTGACCCCTGATGCGAGGGAACGGCTGACGTCACTGAAACTGGCGCGTCCGCAACTGGCAGAGCAGGTTGAGATGCAACTCATATCGCTTGCGCAATCCGGACGTTTGCAGACCATGATCGATGACGCGAAATTGAAGGTGCTGCTCCAGCAGATCCAGCCTAAAAAGCGGGAAATGACAATTAAACATATATGAATGGATATCTTTGTTCTGTTCAGTGGTGGGAAGGATAGTTCGCTGTCAGCGATACTGCTTGAGCCTTTTTTCGATGTGACGCTTGCGACCTGCAACTTCGGATTCGGGGAGACATGGAAACCCGCGGCAAAGGTCGCATCAGAACTCGGGTTTCCGCACGAAGTGCTGCGGATCGAGGGCGCAATCCTTGAGTCCGCATGCGAGATCGCTGTCAGTGACGGGTATCCGAACCGTGCGATCAATCACATCCACGGTTGCGCGCTTTCGTGTGCGGCGGCTGGACATGGAACCATCGCTGACGGGACGCGGAGGGATGACCGCGTTCCGATGCTCAAGCTACCGGATGCACGGCGCATCGAGGATCGATACGGCTGCATGTACGTAAGACCGCTGCTCGGATACGGGAGGCGCGCGGTGGATGCGCTGGTGGGCGATCATCTCGAGATCGCAGAGGATGAGAGCAAGAAGATCGAGAAATCCGATTACGAGGTTGAATTGCGCGCGATCATCAAAGAGCGGCACGGCGCAGGGATGGTGCACGAGATCTTCCCGGGACGTCATTTCCAGTCAAGGGTGGTTCGGCGCAAAAAATGATTATCATACGCAGATTTAAGCCGCGCGATTTCGCTGGTGTGATCGAGATCGAACATGAACAGTTCAGCGAACATGATCCATATCTGTACATGAGTCTCTACGAGTTAAATGAGGATACGTTCTTTGTCGCAGAAGACCGGGGCGCAGTGGTCGGATTTGTGGCAGGGATGACATCGGTCGGCGAGCATGGTGTGTATTGCAGGGTCTTTTCGATAGCGGTGCGAGAAGCGTACCAGGGGCTCGGTGTCGGTACGCAGTTGATGAAAGGCGTTATTGTTGCATTTCACCAGAAGAAGATCGGGGACATCATGCTTGAGGTCAGGAGCCACAATCTCAGTGCCGTGCGGTTCTATCAGCGGCTCGGATTCGTGGTCACAGGAATGGAGTATGGGTACTACCGCGACGGCGAGGATGCGATCATCATGAGGCAGAGGTGAATCGCTTGATCGTGATAAAGATTGGCGGGAGTCTGATAAAAAGCGCACGGGAACTGGTGCGTGTGCTTCACAGGTACGCATCTGACAAAGAAGAGCGCATCCTCATCGTTCCGGGCGGCGGCGTGTTTGCAGATACCGTGCGAACCGCAAGCGACACGTACGGCATCTCTGACGAAGCCGCACACTGGATGGCGGTTCTTGCGATGGATCAGTACGGGCATTACCTTGCAGACGGGACGGAAGCTTCACTGGTCACAGATATCGGCGAGGAATCGATCCGGGCAGGTGTATCGGTTCTTCTCGTTTATGATCTGTTGAAGAGATCTGATAGCGTAGAGGGTAGTGAGGATGGTAGCGGGATCGAACATACCTGGAACGCCACATCAGATACGATCGCTGGCTGGGTTGCATCACGGTTGGGTGCAGTGTTTATAAAGGCGACAGATGTGGACGGGGTGCTCAGGGATGGTGCGCTCGTTTCTGAGATTACTGCTCGGGAGTTACTCGGGATGGGTGAGACATGTGTCGATCCGGTGCTGCCGCGACTGCTGATTTCGAGGTCGCTTGACTGCCGGGTCGTAAACGGGAGATAACCAGGGAGCGTGATCGATGCGATTCGAGGGGTTTTTCGGGGGACTGTGATCGTCGGCGGGTGAGTGAGGGGTGTGCTGGCGCTGTGGACCGGGGGTGCTGCGGGCGGGGCAGAGTGGTGCGTGTGAAGTTTGGGCAGAGAATTTATATTGAATTGGGGTGCAGAGATGTGCAATGGGTATGTATCGGTGGTTCGAATGATCGAGGCGATCAGGGCGATAGGTGAGTACGCGATGCGAGACCGAGAGCAATTTCTGGAGAATCTTATGCATAAACCTGCCAGTCACCAGATTAAACAACCAAACGAAGGAATTTAAGCAATATATGTTCATCCTGAATTTCGATACAGCACGCGGGAAAATTGTTTGCGATTTCGAGGCAGTAAAAGACAATTCCAGAAGAACATGTCTGTGGATTGGTAACAACCATGCGAAATCATGTTCAATAAAGAACAGAAACACCGAGACATAAAAATGTCGGACAAACAAGAAGTCATGGATGAGATGGGGGAGATCGTATCCAGGTTCGATTACGTGAGTGCAGCTTACGTCTTTGGCTCTTATGTCCATAACGACGATTTCAATGACATA
>DAOURL010000050.1 GCA_030625165.1 Methanosarcinales archaeon
GCCACGTTTTTCCAGTGATTGCCCAGTAGAGCTTGTTCTGAACCGTTGCGAAAAAATCCTTTGTTACTGGCGCGTTTTTTCCATAATCCACCGCAAGCGCGTAGATGTCGGTGATCTTCTGATAAAACCGCCGCTCACTTACCCGGATTTCCCTGATTCGCTTAAGGAGTTCCTCGAAATAATCCCTGCCGAAAACCTGATTGCCCTGCTCGAGCCGTTCATCATCCAGGACAAAGCCTTTGATGATGTATTCTTTCAGGGTTCTGGTTGCCCAGATGCGGAATTGGGTAGCCTGGTATGAGTTGACGCGGTAGCCGACTGAGATGATGGCGTCGAGGTTGTAGAATTTTGTTTTGTATTTTTTGCCATCGCTGGCAGTATGTTCCAAAATGGAACTAACTGAATCTTCCTGTAATTCACCGGAATCAAAGATGTTTTTCAAATGCTTTGTGATGGCTGGACGCTGAACCCCATACAATTCCGATATTGCTTTCTGTGTCAGCCAGATGGTTTCATCCTTCAGAAATACTTCGACATTTATTTTTCCGTCGTTTCCGGTGTAGAGAAGAAAATTTGACTGATTATCAGGGAGAGCTTTTTTATTCATAGCCGTTTATCTCCGTATAGTTTGCTGGCGAAAGCGTGGATGTACTAGTAGCCCTGATGTTTGAGGAATACGATGGCGAAGTTTTGTATTGCGCTTTCAGTTATTTTATTTTTTGTCATCTTTTTTTCAATAATCGACGATTTGAAGTTAGTATTTCCAGATCAGAGTCTGCAAAATCCTTATCATTTGTCAGAAGGATAAAACTATTTTCCTTGCAGATTGCTGCAATTCCTTTATCAGAAAAATCCAAAGAATCAACGCACAGAAAGTTCTCAATATCAGATTTTGTAAATGCTTTGCCTGCAATGTTGAATTTACGGACAACATTTTTTTTGACTATCTGATAAACAACATTAAGAGCCTCTTGTCCATCCGAGCCATCCCGATATTTCTTGAATGTCAAATTATCTCGTGAAATATTGTTTGCCTGAAGATGTTTGTCATATTCTATTCTGACTGCACGGTTGACAACTTCTGAAATGACGATGAAGTCAACAACCATTTTATTTTTTTGTTCCAAAAGCTGCTTGAATATAGCAGAATATTGCTTTTCCCAACTGGAACCTGTGGGCCAGAAAATATAAAGAAGAATATTCGCATCGAAGAAAATTTGTCTTTTATCCAGACTATGAATGTCGGATGAGTCATAGAATTTTGCCATCATTCCTCTCCTAAGATGTCATTGATGGAAGTTTGCATTCTCTCTGGATCTTGATAATAAAGTTTTGCGGTAGCTGTTACCCTTTTCAGCAATGCTTTATCTTCTGGTAGCATATTTTCCACGGATAAACTGCCCTTAATTTTTCCTTCCGAAAAATCACGATAAAGCTGTCCGATTGCGGTGTTGAGGAAGGCAGATGTCAGTATCTCAACATTTTGAAAGGAAAGTTTGATTTTTTTCCCTTCGTAAAGCGCTTTCTTTATCAAATTATACACTTTCTGACCGTCATCGGCATCTACACAAAAGCTGCTGCCTACTATATTAAAAACACTGATAATAATTTCTTGCATCGTTAAACTCCTCCCATTTTAAAATGGCTCATCTGACTCGGTTTCACTCGTTAATAAGTATGATGTTGTATCGTCAGTTTTGAACTCCATGTTTATAATTGTACCTGGGAAAGAGCCCGAAAATAATCTAGTTTGTACCCCATCGGTATCCAGTTGATAAAATCCATCATCGCTGATGATTTGTATTTTACCCTTATTTATGCTTACAAACTCTGTGAGAATGGCCAATCCAATCCCACCGGAAATACCTTGTTTTGTTGAATGTCCATCAATCATTGCCCATTTGATAGCCTGTACTGAAGATAGATCCCTTTCAAATCTGCTATTTACCCGGTTCCTGAAACCAATACCGGTATCGGTTATAGTAAATTCGATGGTATGTTTTGCTGGGAAAAACTGTCCGCACATATAGATAAAATTAGATTCACTGTGGAGTTGGGCATTTATAAAAATTTCATAGATGGATTCGGCAATTTTTTTCTTCAACGCTGAACTCATAGCTGGCAATTCAGGGCGTTCCAACAATTCTTTAAGCACGTACCTATGAAAAAACCGACCATCTGAAGGTTTGAGCTTCTGATATCTTATGGTGGTATTGTAAATATCATTAACTTTTTGATATCCAAAATGGGAAAGAAAATCATTTTTCTGCATAATAGCCCGTATATCGGGTGAAATATAGCTAAAGCGAATCGTATTCAAGTTCTCAAGCAGTTTATCCAGGACACCTCCAAGAGCAGAACTCAAGTTTGCCGCGAACCATTGCTGGAAAGAAATTTCGATGGTCTCAAACTGACGATCCTTGTTTTCATGGTACAGGTTGATAAGCTGCTGATAACTTTCAAATGAGGTGTCAATGTTAATGAGATTGAATTTGCTCATACTTTTATCCTCACTTTACCGTTCATCAGCTTCGGCAACAGCGTATCCCGCAGTTTTTCGAGGGTGCGGATTTGGGATTGATTAGCTTCGATTTTATCGAAATAAGATTTAACACAATTGTTGAAGTTTGCCATAGTGTCAATATCAGGAATTGAAATCACCAGTTCTTTTATCATAGTAGAATTTATAGAAGTCACAATTGATGAAGTACTGCCCAAAGTTTCATATTTGTAGTTCTTCAAAAAAAGAAACAAATACTCTTTGCTAAATGGAGTTTTTGAATTGAATTTAAAATGAGCAATGGCTTCATTTGATAGCATTTCGTCAGTTGTAATAGCGACTCTACCAACAGTCATTTTAAAACTTAATAACACAGTATCTTTGTGGATGACTGGAATATTAAAAGTTTCGACTGCTTCCTTGGTCAAATACTCTGATGTTGTGTGAATAAATGCACCATCATTGCCCAAATCCTTAATTGAAATCCATTTAATATCCTTTGTATTAGTCGAAAACCATTGTAATTCTTTTCTCGGAGGCGTTCTTCCAATAGCAATATCTGTAACTTCTTTCAGCTTCTTCTCCCCCCACCCCTCATCCGCTTCCTCCACAAACCACTGCCGGAAAAGCGTTTCCGCCATGGCTTCGAGGGTTTTGTTCTGGCGGTGGAGCAGGTCTATCTTGTCGTCGAGGCTGGAAAGCACAGAGGCGATGGCGCGCTGTTCGGGGAGGGGGGGAAGAGAAGTTGCCAATAAGTGAATATGGTTTCTATTTAGGGTTGGGTTTGAAGAACCAACATCAAATAATTCAAAATGAAATTCTTTCAGGAAATAATAAATGAACGATGGAAGATTTCCATGGAAATCTTTTACCCATAAGGTTGTGTCGTGTGGCCAAAAATCTGTTTTCAAATAAAAAACGGTTCCAAGGGTTCCTTTTCGTCCAATGGTAATACCTGGACCTTTCACTTTTGCACTTTTGTGATGGCTTTTAACTCCCGACGAAGAAACTACAGGATAAATACCATGAACTTGCTCTTTTTTTGTGATATCAAAGCCACGTTGAAAGGTAACAATATCCCCCAGCTTACATTCCTTCCACTCACTCATCCCGAACCACCCTCCTGAGTACTACCGCGTCAAACGTTTTTTCATCCCCATCCTCTGCAACCTGAAATTCGCCATCATAGTACATATTTTCAGGCTCATGCTTCACCTTAATAATACTTGGTTGATAAAAATTCTCAAACCCACTTTCATAACCGCTGGTCAATACCGGCAGATCCTGCGGCAGGGATTTCAAAACTTCAACCAACTGACCGACTGTGAAATGAACTACTTCTTTTTGACTCATTACGATTCCTCCACTCCACTCAATTCCGCCTCAATCTCTTCAATACTTGGCAGAGATGATCTGAACTCGTCCGGCAGGGTTTTTGTGATCATGTATTCACTCGCCCCAATCGGTTTATGAACATCCTTCAGGGCATACTCCACCACCATATCATTTTTCGATTTGCAGATAAGAATACCGATAGTGGTGTTATCCTGTTCTGATTTTAAAATGCCGTCCACAGCCGATACATAAAAATTAAGCTTGCCCGCAAATTCCGGTTTAAATTTAACCGCTTTCAGTTCCACCACCACATAACAATGCAATTTGACGTGGTAAAACAGCAGGTCAATAAAAAATTCATCGCCGGAAACTTCGAGCTTGTATTGTTTCCCCATGTAAGAAAAACCAGCACCTAACTCTAATAGAAAATGAGTTACATGGTTTACCAGAGCATCTTCCAGCTCTTTTTCATTATGCTTTTCTGTCAATGCCAGAAAATCAAAATGGTAAGGGTCTTTCAGGGTTTCTCTTGCTAAGTCTGACTGAGGTTCGGGTAATGTTGCCTTGAAATTAGTTATAGCTCTGCCTTCACGTTTGAACAGATCACTTTCAATATGATGTGTCAGAACGGATCTGGACCAGTTATTTAGAATCGTTTTTTGAACATAAAATAATGCCTCGTTAGTATTTTTTGTCTTGGTGAGGATAACAACATTGTGCCACCATGGTATTTGCGTAGCAAGTTGCTTCGCAATTTCGTCCTGTGCAGACCAGAAACAGTACCATTTTCTGATAAGCTCAAGATTTCTCTTTGAAAACCCCCTCATATCAGGGAATTCTGCCATTAGGTCGTGGCTGAGATTAGAGAGAAATCCATCGCCCCACTTTGCAGTAGCCTGCTTCTCCACAATATCAGCGCCAAGCTCCCAATAAAACTGCAATAACTCAAAATTGACTTTAACTGCCGCTTTTACCTGAACCAATCGAACTTTATTTTTCAGTTCTTTCAACCAGACCAAATAATCTTCATCTTTAATTAAGGGGCGATTCATACCAGCTTTAGTAACTTCAAATTTTCTTTGATCACTCATGCCTTCGTCTCCTTTAATCTCGCAAGCATCTCAACCACCCATCTTCTCATTTACTCTGCACATTTCATCACTTCCCAGTGCCCGCCTTTGTCGGGACCGATGCGTTTTATTCTGCCTTCTTCTTTGAATTTTGCAATAGCTCTTTCTATGGTTCTTGAAGAACGATTAACAATATAAGCCAGCTCTTTCGCTGATATTTCAGGATTGTCTTTTATTAACCACAAAATTTTCTCCGACATTTTCTCCGACATTTTCTCCATAGTTTTCCCCAAGCTTTCAGGCGTATAGCTTTTCTTACTGAAAGTTACTCTGAAAGCAATGCCTGGCTCGCTCCAGTTTAGCTCTATTTCCGGGTAGTTTTTCAGGTCATCGAAGATAATTTTCAGTCCGTTTCCCCATTGTTCGATAATGCCCAGCTTTTTGAATGTGGCAGCAATCAATTTATTGCGTATTTCCGACTGTCCGGCTTCCATCAGGCTAAAATCCACCGAAGGCATAAGCTTCCCCGGGCTTGTGATCTCTATCTTATCGTCAAAAACAGCGATTTTAATGTCTTTGCCGGAAAGGGCATAATCCCTATGAACGATGGCATTACGCACTACTTCACGAATAGCATCGATGGGATATTCCCAGCGGTCAATGCGGTAAACTCCATCATATCCCTCTGTTCCCTGCGAAATATGCCGCATGATAAATTGAAATGCCATTTCAGCTTGCTGCGCTGTATTTATATCTATAGTCTTTCTATCGATAAAATTGCCTGGCGTTGTCCCTTTGAAACGGGCACATTCTATTTTGGCATAAGGAAATAATTTGTATCTCAGCGGATCGTCGGAAAGTAAGATCAAGGCATAAGTAGGAATTTTTTTTCCGTTAATATCCTCATAAAGGCGAAGTTTCGATAAGGTCTTAAGGCTTAATTCTTCACCGGTTCTTTCTTCAAAAAAAAGTTTGAATTTTTCAATATCAATTTCAGGAAGCGTTTTTTCAAAAATGATTTCGCTGTCGAAAGATCTGTTTACACTTTGCCTTTCTAGTTCGGCAACAATTTCGGCAGATGCCAGCCGGTTGGACGAGCCGACTCTTATATAAGTGCCGCTTTCTTTCCCTTTTGATTTGAGGAAATAGGGCGGGCTGTTCCCTTTGAATATCTTAATTCGCAGGATCGCTTTGTTATCCACGGTCATAATTATAAATTCAGGTAAAATGACCGGGTCACATTGGTCGAAGACCATACTGCTAATCCGTTCTTCCAGTGGTAAGATTGTATCCGGGTTCAATCCGACAATTTCTCTTGGTTCATCTTTTACGCCAAGGTATACCTCGCCGCCCGCATCGTTAGAAAAGGCAATAACCGTTCTAGCCAGATTGGATCCGGAAGGGAGCTGTTCCTTGAATTCCAGCCTTCTGCCTTCTGGCTGTTTTATGATCTTCTCAATTTTCATCTTTTAACCTCACCCTCGCAAGGTTCTCCAATATCTTCCGATTCAGTTCCGCCTCCTCTTTTAGCTCCTCTTCAAACTCCGTTTTAAGGCTGCTAAATCGCTCATTAAAATCGAAATCATCATCTTCAACTGCCAGCCCCACATATCTGCCCGGTGTCAATACATAATCCAACTCCTTCACCCGTTCAATAGAAGCAGAATTGCAGAAACCCTTTACATCTTCATAATCACCGTCGGGATTGCGCCAGTTGTGGTAGGTTCCGGCAATATGCTGAATATCGTCTTCCGAGAACTCACGTGTCCTGCGGTTAAGTAGATGCCCTATATTGCGGGCATCGATAAAGAGAATTTCATCGGTACGGTTGCGGAACTTGCCATTGGCTTTGTTTCTGCTCAAAAACCACAGGCTGGCGGGTATCTGCGTGTTCAGGAAAAGTTTCGTAGGCAGGTTCACGATGCAGTCGACCAATCGAGCTTCCACAAGCCCCTTTCTGATTTCGCCTTCGCCAGATGATTTGGATGTGAGCGACCCCTTTGCCAGAACAAAACCGGTCTGTCCGCTCGGGCTAAGATGATACAGGAAATGCTGTATCCAGGCATAGTTGGCGTTTCCGGTGGGTGGTACGCCGTATTTCCATCTGCCATCCTTACGGAGCAGATCACCGCTCCAGTCGCTGTCGTTAAATGGAGGATTGGCGATGACATAATCCGCTTTCAGGTCTTTGTGGGAATCGTTCAAGAAAGATCCTTCATTGTTCCATTTAACCTGTGAGCTGTCGATACTGCGAATGGCAAGGTTCATTTTACACAATCGCCAGGTAGTCTGGTTGCTCTCCTGACCATAAATGGAAATATCGTTTACTTTTCCCTGATGATCTTCTACAAACTTTTCCGACTGGACAAACATACCGCCAGAGCCGCAGCAAGGGTCAAAGACTCTGCCGTTGTAAGGTTCCAGCATTTCTACAAGTAATTGAACAACGCTTCGAGGGGTGTAGAACTGCCCGCCCTTTTTTCCTTCCGCAAGCGCGAACTCGCCAAGAAAATACTCGAAGACATGACCGAGAACATCGGCGCTTCTGGCTTTTGCATCGCCAAGAGCGATGTTGCTCACCAGATCGACCAAACCGCCAAGACTTGTCGGGTCAAGGTTGCCTCTTGCATAGACCTTTGGCAAAACCCCCTTGAGCAAGGGATTCTCTTTTTCGATTGCGTCCATCGCATTGTCAACGTCTTTACCGATCTCTGGCTGTCTGGCTCTCGCCTGAAGATATGACCAGCGGGCAATCGCGGGAACAAAAAAGACATTCTCGGCTTTGTATTCGTCCCGGTCTTCGGGGTCAGCACCGGCGTATTCACCCTCTCCTTTTTGCAGTCTTTGATATAATCCCTCGAAGGCATCTGAGATGTATTTCAGGAAAATCAGACCCAGGACTATATGTTTGTACTCGGCAGCGTCAATATTCTTCCTGAGTTTATCCGCCGCTTTCCACAGTTGCTTCTCAAGAGGTTCTTCTTGAGTTTTGTTGTCATTCTTTGCCATTCTGCCAATCCTTCCCGCTAATTATACTCCCCGTCATTCAGAGATGTGCACGCTTCCAACAGGCACTTTTATATCATTCGTTATTGTGGGATCAATTATTATATTTTTATATGTAAAACCCGTTTTAGTATCGGTATGTTGCATAACTCCATCACATCCGAACTCAAACGCCCGATCTCACCCGTGATACATCGTCTCCACCTTCTCTGGTTTCCCTGCCTGCTTCTGCTGGAAATTGATCGCTGGAAGCGGCATCGCGGGTGGAAGCCCGAGCTTTGAAGAGAGCGTTACCGCAAGCGGAGCAAGGTTGGAGACCATCGTGTTTGCGATCTGGTTCTGGACATTGGACGGGGCTTTCCCCGCATCCCAGTCGCTTTTGATCTGATTCAGATCGTCTTCATCGGAATAATAGTCAGAATATCCCTCAAACCTGATGTGCCCGACATTCGGGCTCAAATAATTGATTGAGAACGCGTATTCAACCCTCAAAATAGTTTTTTCCCCGAACGGTGTCGGTTTTGACACGACTGCCGTATTCTTCAGGTTGATGTCGTAGTTGATGTTGATGTTCTTCTGCCTGCTGACCTCTTCCGGATCCACATATATCTTAGATTCTACCTGTGTCACTCTGAAATTTACAATCATCTGTATTCTCCTCCAACTGTCTTTGTTCCCCTGTGCAATGCCACTCTTCCTGTCCTGACGACTTCTTTGATCCCGAATCTACCAAGCATATTCTCAATCGCCCTGATCTTACCTTTATCGCCTGTGACCTCGATTACCAGTGTCTCTGCATCGATATCTATGATCTTTGCACGGAATATTCCTGCGATCTGCATGACCTCAGCTCTTGTGTCCGTATCGGCGGAAACCTTTATCAGCGCAAGTCCCCGGTCAACCGATTCGGATGGCGGTAGATCGGATACCGAGATCACGTCGATCAGTTTGGAAAGCTGGCTCGTCACCTGCGCAAGCACCCGATCATCGCCTTCCACAACGATCGTCATCCTCGATATCTCGGGATTCTCGGTCATGCCGACAGCGAGGCTCTCAATATTGTACCCGCGCCTGCTGAAGAGTCCTGAAACACGCGCAAGCACGCCTGGCTTGTTCTCGACAAGCACTGCAAGCGTATGTCTCATGCTGCCACCTCCGGGTCGAGGATCTCATTGATCGCAGCGCCAGCCGGAACCATTGGGAATACATTTTCCATCGGATCGACCACGAAATCGATAACAACGGTCCGGTCTGCCGACAATGCCTCCGATATCGCTGCCGGAACCTCGGATGGCTTTTCTGCGCGGATTCCGACAAGATTGTATGCCTCTGCCAGTTTCACGAAATCGACGCTCTGCGAGATATCCGTGTACGAGTACCTCTCATCAAAGAAGAGTTCCTGCCACTGCCGCACCATCCCGAGATAGCTGTTGTTAAGTATTGCAACGATCACCTTGATCTTGTTTTTGGAGACGGTCGCAAGTTCCTGCGATGTCATCTGGAATGAGCCATCGCCAGCAATATCGATGACGGTCCTGTCAGGGCACCCGACCTTTGCACCTATTGCCGCCGGAAATCCGTAGCCCATGGTGCCAAGCCCGCCTGATGTGATAAATGTTCTGGGGTTTTCGAACTGGAAGTACTGCGCTGCCCACATCTGATTCTGTCCGACCTCGGTAACGATTATCGCATCAGGACATGCTTTGTGTATCTCCTGGACCACATACTGCGGCTTGATCACCTTATCGCTCTGTTCGTATTGCAGCGGGTGCTTCTTCTTCCATGCATCGACCTTCCCGAGCCATGCACCGGATCTGGTTTGCATCTTCTGCAGGTGAGAGATTAGCGACTGTAGAATCATTTTAGCGTCCCCGATTACTGGCAGATCGACCCTCACGTTTTTCCCGATCTCAGCCGGATCGATATCGATGTGGATGACCTTTGCATGTGGCGCGAACGCATCGATCTTTCCTGTAACCCGGTCATCGAACCGTGCGCCGATAGCGATCAGGAGATCGGACTCCTGCACTGCGTAATTAGCATATTTGGTGCCGTGCATGCCAAGCATTCGAAGCGACAACGGATTGGACTGCGGGAATGCTCCGATTCCAAGAAGCGTCGTTGTCACAGGCGCCTGGATCGTTTCCGCGAGTCTGAGAAGCTCTGGTGACGAATCCGAGATGATGACGCCACCGCCTGCGTAGATGACCGGGCACTCGGAATCAAGGATCATCGATGCAGCACGTTTCACAGCGGCATCGTCGATTCCGACATCCGGATGGTAACCGGGCAGGCGTGTCTTCTTCGGATATATGAACTCGAATTCATCGGTCGTGATGTCTTTTGGTAGATCGATCAGAACCGGACCAGGTCTTCCAGTGGACGCTATATAAAACGCTTCTTTGACGACCCATGGCAGATCTTCTACGTCTCTTACCAGATAATTGTGTTTAGTGATCGGAAGCGTGATCCCTGTGATGTCAGCCTCTTGAAATGCATCGTTTCCGATCATGGGCGTTGGAACCTGTCCTGTTATCGCAACGATCGATGTCGAGTCCATGTAAGCGTTTGCGATGCCTGTAACGAGATTGGTTGCGCCCGGTCCTGACGTTGCCAGGCACACCCCAACCTTCCCGGTTGCACGCGCATATCCGTCTGCTGCATGTGCTCCCGCCTGCTCATGCCGCACAAGGATGTGGTTGATATCCGAGTCGTACAGTTCGTCGTACAGCGGAAGCAGCACACCTCCGGGATATCCGAAGATCGTATCGACCCCTTCATTCTTGAGGCAGTTAATCAATGCTTTTGCGCCAGAGATGGGTGTATCGGTCACGGTTGTTTCCTCCTCTTGATGGGATACTATTCGATAGTGAGATGAGATAAAGTATACGGTTTTTGGGCAGTGTCCAATAAACCGGGAATTTGACCGCAGAGGGCGCGGAGAATAATAAAAAAGCTCTGCGCCCTCCGCGTTCTCTGCGGTTATTTTTCTTGTCAGAAAACACGGGGTTCACCCCATCCTCTTCTGCATCCCCTTAAGCAGCCGCTTCACAGCATCAGGAAGCTGCCCGCGCTGGAGCGCCTTCATGTGGGCTGGCGATATCATGTTCATGACCGCAGTCATCATCGAATCAGACCGCATCATCCCGTCCATCAACTTCCGCACATAGACCGAGGTCCCGATCTGCATCCCGATCTCTCGCTTCCATCTTGATTCGTAATCCTCGACTGCGCATCTGCCATTCACGGCATCTGCCGCGGTCTCACCAGTGATCTTTCCTGCGACCATCGCAGTCGGTATCCCGCCGCCGTTGGTTGCGATCAGGTGCCCTGCGGCATCGCCCGCGATCATGACGTTTCCTGCACACGTCTTCTGGCGTGCGCCACCGACCGGAACGATGCCCGCGATAAATGCCGTGACCTCGCCCCCCTCCAGTTTCCCGGATGCGATCGGATGCTCGTTGATGAACCGGTGCAGATAGTCCCGAAACGTAACACTGGGCTCGCACATCGCTTTCCTGATCCCCATCCCGACATTCGCAGAGTCCTTCCCGTGCGGCACGATCCATGCATACCCGCCCGGCACAAAGTTTCTGCCAAAGTACATCTCGACCGCGTCTTCGTCGATCGTAACTCCGGTCATGTCGTACGCCACTGCATGAGCCGCACCCATCGGATCGTCCTCGATTGCAGAAAGCCCGGCAGACCTTGCTACAAGCGAGTTCGGACCGTCCGCACCGATAATCACATCTGCCTGGATCGTGCGGCTGCCCCACATCCCTGAAATCTCAATCGACCCATGATCGATTGCGGAGACTCTCGTTCCGATAGCAAGGTCTGCGCCTGCCTCGACTGCTTTCTCTGCAAGGTAGAGGTCGAATCGCTTCCGGTCGAGCACATTGGCATCGACATCGAACTCTTTGGCATCACCGGTCGGCGCAATGAACCGCTGGTACTTCGTCTCTGCATAGACGCAACTATCCGGGTAGCGGAAGGTGTCCGGAAGATCGGAATCAGGCATCAGTTCCTCAAGTTCATCGTACTTCGGAAGGAAGCCTGCGCACTGCACAGGAACGCCGATCACCTTCTTCTTCTCGATCAGAAGCACGCTTGCGTCTTCTGCTGCGTACCTTGCAGCGGTTGCACCGCACGGTCCTGCGCCGACGATTGCGACGTCGTAGTGGGGGTCAAGGTTCACATTCCATCACCAACTATATCTCTTTTGGTATGTAGTGTATCCACACTGTGAACAACTCCACCACCACCCAATTGTGATATCTTTGAGCTTGCCACCACCACTATCAATATCGATTCGTTTCTTAGTATCGGGTGTGCTACTCATCTCGTACCCGCACTTTTCACACTTCATTTATCTCACCTTTATAAATACTGGATGTCGCAAAGGGATATTATTTGTATTTCCAACTGTTTGGCTTGTATACGATCCTACACGAATGCATTCCCATCGATACTGTGGTCGCACGATTTTTTTAGCAACATTCAGTGAATGGATCAGGTACATTCACTTATATGTTTATCGCGAAATTGTCATACCTCATACTGCGTTCGAGGGGTTGCTATCTTCTGAAGTTCCTGATAACACCCATATACATTTTCATTTAGCGCATACAAACTCACAAGTATCAGACAATCAACATCCTCCATGTCCCACCATTGACATTGCTCTCTAACACATGGTTTATCCCTTAATGGGCACAACTTATCTTCTGGTTTCTTTGCCATAATCTCACTTCGATATAATCACCAGTCTGCAGGCTAATAAATTTTTCTAGTACAGGGGGTTGTAAAGTCGTTGGGTGCTGACGTCGTTTAGATATTGTTGACAACATCCAGTCGTTCCCACGCCGTTTTAAGTTGCTGATCTATAATCTCGGATACTTCCATACAACGGCACCTCATCGTTTAATATTTCTTCGATAAAAGGAGTCATAACTCGCAAGCTTCTCATAATCTCGTTATGGGAGTAAATTTTTGGTGATATATCAACAAGACGGTGGATCGATGCCTCGAATGCGATGCCGCATATTTCTTTCATCATCCCGATATCCTTATGTTTTATGATCACCAGAACATCGATATAGCTGTCCTTCACAGACTCGCCTCTCGCAACCGACCCGAACATGATTATCTTCTCTATCTCGCCTCCGAATCTACTCAAATTTTGATCTGCAAACTCCTTTGCTATCTCTTCTTTATTCACCGATCATCACCTCGAGCACCTCGACCACCGAATGCGAGAGCGCATGAAGGTCATACCCACCCTCAAGCGTAATCGCAAGTCTGCCCTCGCAGCACCGGTCAGCAATCGAACAAACGATCGACGCCATTTCTCCGAACTCTTCGGTCGTGACCGCCATCCCTGCCAGCGGATCATCGATGTGCGCATCAAAGCCAGCCGATACGAGAACGATGTCAGGATCGAACCCAATCGCTGCCGGCATCAGAATCTCTTCGAATGCGCGGGCATACTCGGCATCGCCCGATCCTGCCGGAAGCGGTACATTTAGCGTGTAACCCTGTCCCGCCCCGCTTCCGGTCTCGTCTGATGATCCGGTTCCGGGATAGTGCGGGTACTGGTGAACCGAGAAATAAAAGACCGATGGATCCTCGTAGAATGTGTTCTGCGTGCCGTTTCCGTGATGCACATCCCAGTCCACAATGAGCACGCGGTCGTATCCGATCTTTTGGGCATGTCTCGCCCCGATCGCGATGTTATTGAAGAGACAGAAACCCATCCCGCTACAGGCGAGCGCATGATGCCCAGGCGGGCGGACAAGCGCGAACGCGTTCTCCCCTTCCGCGGCAAGATCGACGGCGCGGATCATCCCGCCCGCTGCGAGCAGCGCGGCACGGTACGAGGCTTTGCAGAGGACGGTGTCGGGATCGAGCGGTATTTCACGCTCTGAGTATTCCCTAACTTTTGTTATGTAATCAGGATCGTGGACATACCGGATCTCTTCGATGGATGCCGGCTCTGGCTTGATCTTGTGCAGATCGATTCCGGCATCCTCGATCAGTTGCATGATCGCGATCAAACGCTCCTTCCGTTCCGGATGGCTTCCGGTCTCGTGCAGCAGGTAATCGGGATG
>DAOURL010000080.1 GCA_030625165.1 Methanosarcinales archaeon
ACGATGCTCTAATCGAATTAGACAGGATCATCATGAACGTTCCGGTCAACTTCGTGGTGGATATGGACATCTCGAAGTTCTTTGACACAGTGGATCACAAGCGATTGATGGAATGTCTGAGGCAGAGAATCGTAGATCCGACGTTATTGCAGCTGATTAGTCGTTTCCTTAAGTCTGGCATAATGGAGGAGGGAGTTTACTTTGAGACGGATCAAGGTACGCCGCAGGGCGGGGTGCTGAGTCCCGTACTCGCCAATGTATACCTCCACTATGCGCTGGACAAGTGGTTCGAGACAGAGGTACTGCCACAGCTAACTGGCTTCGCTCGGCTTGTTCGATATGCGGATGACTTCGTCGTCTGTTTCGAAAACGAGAAAGAAGCCAGAGCATTTGGAGATGATCTGAGGCGGCGAATGAGCGAGTTCGGACTTACGATTTCTGAAAAGAAGAGTAAGATCATCGAGTTCGGACGATGCGCATGCACGAGAGCGAAGCGATACGGCGGGAAATGCGAAACCTTTGATTTTCTCGGGTTTACGCACTTCTGCGACAAGTCCAGATGGGGCAACTTCAAGCTTGGGCGAAAGACGTCACGCAAGAAGTTCAGACAGAAGATGGTGGATATGAATATATGGTTGAAGCGTATCCGAAATCGTGCCCAACTGAAAGTATGGTGGAAGTTGCTGGGGCTAAAGTTGCTTGGACATTACCGCTACTACGGAATGAGCGGTAATTTCCGAATGCTTAAGAACTTTTATCACCAAGTCGTGAGACTCGCCTTTAAATGGGTAAACAGGCGTAGCCAGAGGAAAAGCTACAACTGGGCTCAGTTTCTCCGTTTCATCCTATTTAATCCACTCCCGAAGCCGAAGATATATCACTCGTTATACAACCTGAACCCGTAGAGGATGTACTTCTGAAGAGCCGGATGAGGGAAATCTTCAAGTCCGGTTCTGTGAGGGGTCTCATAGCAACCTCGGGGCTATTACCCCAAACAAGAGGTGCGCTATGAGTCCTACTTGACATCGAGTAAATCGGCGGAAATCACTGGATTTTTAGACAGTGTCAGTTGGAGTCTTTCGCATAATGTCGGATGTTTCAGTCCCTTTTGCTGATCCATTCACGGTTTGCCGGCGGGATCGATGGTTATTCTGGCATCTGGAATTGTTTTTGCCCTTCTGACATCATTCAAACATAGTTTTATGAGGCGATAAGCGAATCAGAGTCCAGAATATGACATCCGCACGGTTAGATCTTATAGAGGAATCCGCAACGCTTGCGATAGCAAAACTCGCATCCGAACTTGCGGGAAGGGGAAATGACGTGATAACCATGAGTCTCGGCGAGCCAGACTTTGACACGCCTGAATACATCTCTGAATCGGCTTTCCAGTCGATCCGCCGCGGCGAGACCCATTACACGCCTGCTGCCGGCATCCCTGAACTTAAGAATGCGATCGCGGAGAAACTTCGCACCGAGAACAACCTCGATACCGCGCCCGATCAGATCCTTGTGACTCCTGGCGCAAAGCAGGCGGTCTTCCAGTCGGTGCAGGCAGTGCTTGATGAGGGGGACGAGGCGATACTGCTCGATCCGGCGTGGGTCACTTACGATGCGTGCATCAGGTACGCGGGCGCCCACACTGTATGGGTTCCAACAGATCAGGATTTCATGCCGCCTGACATCGGGGATTACATCACAGGTAAAACAAAGCTCATCATCATAAATAGCCCTGGAAACCCGAGCGGGGCTGTATTCGGGAAAAAATACCTCACGGAGATTGCAGAGATCGCAATCGATAACGACATCACGGTACTCTCCGATGAAATCTACGAGAAGATCATCTACGGCAAAAAACACTACAGCATCGGGTCTTTTGACGGAATGCAGGACCGTGTGATCACGATAAATGGCTTCTCAAAATCGTACGCGATGACCGGCTGGCGTCTCGGGTACATGGCAGCGCCTACGGACATCGTCAGAGCGGCGCTCAAACTACAGTCGCATTCGGTGAGCCATGCCGCATCCTTTGTCCAGCACGCAGGCGTTACCGCGCTACGGTCCGATCATGGATCGGTCGATTCGATGGTAGCCGAGTTTGAAGCGCGGCGGGATATTCTGGTCGATGGGTTGAATTCACTCGGATTCGACTGTAAGAAGCCTGCCGGTGCGTTCTATCTCTTCCTGAATGTTGCTGACTACGGGGGCGGGGACGATGTCGCAGAACGCTTGCTTAAGGACGCGTATATCGCAGTAACACCCGGGTCTGCATTCGGTCCTGAAAGTTCAGGCTTCATCCGGATATCGTACGCGGCGTCGAGAGAGCGAATCTATGACGCGCTTACACGGATCCGGGATACCATTCTTTAGTTAAATCGGGTTTTGAGATTTAGGAAATCTCTAAAAATTAATATACCAATCATAGTTTATTTAAGTAGATAGTATATAAAAAGCTTGTCAAAGTCACGAATGCAGACGAATACCCAGGATTGCACGAATTTGACCGCCATAAAATCCGAGTGTTTTAACTAAGCATCCATGACCCTCCGGGTCCATGAGTATGAAAATGTGCCACCCATTTTCGGAGCAAATTTGATTGTACCATCTTGCACCAACATATTATATGGGGGCGAAACTTTCTGCTGATAACTTATTTATCGTGAGTTCCCTACGGAACGTGCTTGACGGCGTATGGAATTTTTCAAATAATTCTAACGTTGTACAGATAACCCTTATAGCCAATCCAGACAGATATATCAGAACATAAATCCAAATTTAACAGGCGGACATTCATGAACGAAATTCAATTAACGGTTGTAAAGGCGTATCCGAAGGATGCGGGAAGAGGGATGGCACGCCTCGATCCTTATGTCCTCCAGATGCTTCAATTGTCACCCGGTGACATCATCGAGATCGAGGGCAGGAGAGTGACCTGTGCGAAGGTCTGGCGCGCTGATCGGCAGGACTGGGGGCAGGAGACGATACGGATAGACAGTTATGTGCGCCAGAACGCTGGCAGTGGGATCGGGGAGCGGGTGAATATCAGGCGTGCACCCATAAAAGATGCCGAACGAGTGGTTTTTGCCCCGCCACAGGGTTCAGAGGTCCAGTTCGGTCCTGATGCCGAGACCATCGTGAAGCAGCAGACGTTCAAGCGCCCCCTACTGCTCGGTGATATCATCCCAATCCTGACGACGCCGTCCCCGTTTGGGGGGCAGATGCTGCCGCTCATCGTGACCGAAACGGTACCTGAAGGGATGGTGCTGGTGGACAAACAGACCGAGATCGTGCTGCTCGAAAAACCGGTCATCGGTTTTGACTCTGCGAAAGGTACCGGCATCACTTATGAGGATATCGGGGGGCTTCATGATGAGGTCGAGCGGGTGCGTGAGATGATCGAACTGCCGATGAAACATCCCGAAGTTTTCCAGAAACTGGGCATCGATCCTCCGAAAGGGATACTGATGTACGGTCCGCCTGGAACCGGGAAAACATTGATTGCGAAGGCGGTAGCAAATGAATCCGGGGCTTATTTCCTATACATCGCAGGACCTGAGATCATAGGCAAGTATTATGGGGAGAGCGAACAGCGGCTTCGAGATATTTTTGAGGAGGCGGAAGAGAAGTCGCCTTCGATTATTTTCATCGATGAGATCGATTCGATTGCCCCGAAACGAGAGGACGTTTATGGGGAGGTGGAACGGAGGGTGGTTGCCCAGTTACTGTCATTGATGGATGGTCTCGAAGAGCGTGGGCAGGTTGCTGTGATCGCGGCAACGAACCGTGTGAATGCGATCGACCCGGCACTCCGCCGCCCGGGACGATTTGACAGGGAGGTCGAGATCGGTGTTCCTGATCTGGAAGACCGCATCGAAATCCTGCAGATTCATGTGCGCGGGATGCCGCTCTCTGATGATGTTGATCTGTGCGAACTCGCAGAGAACACACACGGCTTCGTTGGCGCAGATCTCTCATCACTGACGAGAGAATCTGCAATGAAAACGCTGCGCAAGTATCTACCAGAGATCAATCTTGACGACGAGGAGATTCCAAAGGAGGTGCTGGACGGGATGATCGTCACCGGGGTGGATTTCGAGGAGGCACTGCGTGAGATCGAGCCATCTGCGATGCGCGAGGTTCTTGTCGAGATTCCACATGTCACATGGGCTGACATCGGAGGAATGGATGCTGTACGGCAGGAGCTTCAGGAAGTGATCGAATGGCCCCTTAAAAATCCGGAAAGGTTCAAGAAGATGGGTACGACGCCGCCGAAAGGCATCCTCTTATACGGTCCCCCTGGCACCGGAAAGACCCTGCTTGCAAAGGCTGCTGCAAACGAATCAAACGCCAACTTCATCAGCATAAGCGGTCCCCAACTGCTCTCGAAATGGATCGGGGAATCCGAGAAAGCGATTCGGGAGACATTTAAAAAGGCAAAGCAGGTTGCACCTGCCATCATATTCTTCGATGAACTGGATGCACTCGCGCCGATTCGCGGGATGGATTCGGCAAGGGTCACTGACCGCGTGCTAAATCAACTCTTGACCGAACTGGACGGGCTCCAGACGCTCAAGGATGTGATCGTGGTTGCTGCAACCAATCGCCCAGACATCGTCGATCCTGCGCTCATCAGGTCAGGGAGGTTTGACCGGCTCGTGTATGTCGGGGTGCCAACGAAGTCCGGGAGAGAAGCTATCCTGCGAATCCATACCAAGGAGATGCCGATAACGAATGTGGATATCACTGAACTCGCTGATCTAACCGAGGGCTATGTCGGCTCCGATCTCGAATCGCTCTGCAGGGAGTCTGCTATGCTTGCGATGCGTGAGGATCTCGATCAGATCGAGATGCGGCATTTCGAAGAGGCGATACAGAAGATAAGACCAACCGCAAATACCGATATCACGGATCATTACCAGCGGGTGCAGGAGATGTTCAAGGGCGGTGTGCCTGCAAAGGAGCCGAGTTCGTACGTGGGATACCGATAATATGCCAGCAATACTCGTTACAAACGACGACAGCGTGTACTCATCAGGCATCAGGGCAGCGTACAGGAGCGTCCGCGATCTCGGAAACGTTAGCGTCGTGGCGCCATCGATGCAGAAATCAGGTGTCGGGAGATCGGTATCAGTCTTCGAGCCCCTGAGATTCTCTGAGATCAAACTGGACACGTTCGAGGCTTATGCGGTCGCGGGAACGCCTGCCGATTCCGTGATCCTCGCAATCTTTGCCATCATGGACCGGCTCCCTGATCTCTGCGTATCCGGGTTTAATATCGGCGAGAACATCAGCACCGACACAGTGACCACATCCGGCACGATCGGTGCTGCACTCGAAGCTGCCAGCTACGGCATCCCAACGATAGCAGCATCGATTCAGGTGGTGGATCAGGGCGACAAGTTCGACGATCTCAGGCACTATGAGTACGATTTCGATGCAGGGATCGATCTGGTCGGAAGGATTGCAAAACACGCGCTTAAAAATGGTTTTCCGGATGGTGTGGATGTGCTCAACGTCAACATCCCGAGAAACGCATCCCTTGATACCGAGATCGAGATCACCAGACTGTCGAGAAAGATATTCAAGACTGCTGTTGAGAAGCGACATGACCCGCGGGGGCGTCCGTATTACTGGATCGATGGCGATCTCGTGCAGGATGACGAACCCGGCACCGATGTACATGCTCTCGCACAGCACCACATCTCGATCACGCCGCTAACGCTCGATTCGACTGTGGGGCTCGACCAGTTAACGACGCGGGAGATCCCGGAAACGCTTCGCGGGGCAGTAGAGGCGTTCTATTAGGACGAGATGAAACTGATGCCAGGGGCAGATCACCGAAAATTATAGAGGGTCCTGTCGAGTTTCCGGATGCGGAGAATGATTGACAGCATCGATCCGCTTGGGGCACCTCATGATTGCTCAAAACATGGGGTGCAGGGGGCGCAGAAATCATCGCATTTTTAATGCGAGGATGAATGCACCCCACACATCCCTTAACGAAATATTTAAGTATCGTTAAAATAGATAGTAACATGATGCTGATAGCATACAAATACCGGATGTATCCGGATGAGGCGCAAAGAGAAATGTTTCTCAAACATATTGGAGCATGCCGCTTTGTATACAACCTATCGCTTGAACAGAAGATCAAAACATACGAGACTGATAAAACCACCTTATCATGTTACGATCTCAATGCTATGCTACCAGACCTCAAAAAAGAGTTTGGATGGCTCAAAGAAGTCAATTCACAGTCATTACAACAAACAAATAGAAATCTCGATTCGGCATTCAAACGGTTTTTCAGAGAAAAGAAAGGGTTTCCAAAGTTCAAGTCAAGAAAGAACCTATTACAAACATTTGGTATACCACAAAACTATATAGTAGATTTTGATAACAACCGGGTAAAACTCCCTAAAATCGGGTGGATCAAAACAAAGTTGAGTAAGACGTTTGAAGGAATCTCAAAGACCGCAACGGTCTCAATGACTGCAACTGGCAAGTTTTTCATAAGCATCCTTGTGGAGGATGGTAGAGAAACACCGAAAAAAGAATCATTCGGATATGATAGTACCATAGGACTCGATGTAGGCATAAAAGACTTTGTAACGATGTCAGATGGTACTAAAACCGATAATCCCAAGTTTTTGAGAGCTTCTATAGGGCGGTTGAAGGTATTGCAAAGAAGAGTAATCCGGAAAAAGAAAGGATCGAAAAACCGAGACAAGGCAAAGTATCAGGTAGCAAAACAACACGAAAAGATCACAAACCAGCGCAAAGACTTTCTACATAAAGTATCAAGTAAAATAGTAAGCGAGAACCAAGCAATTGCTATAGAAACTCTCAACGTGACTGGTATGATGAAAAACCATCGCCTTGCGCAAGCGATTGGTGATGTGTCATGGAGTGAGTTTTTCAGACAACTCGAATATAAGTGTGAGTGGTACGGAAAAACTCTGTTGAGGGTCGGGCGGTTTGAACCATCCTCAAAGATATGCAGCGTTTGTGGATCGACCAATAACGATCTAAAACTCTCGGATCGAGAATGGACTTGCGCAGGATGCGGCACACTCCATGATCGAGATGTGAACGCAAGCATCAATATCAAAAAATTCGCGCTTCAGGATCAAAACCTGATTGGTGTAATAGCACCGGCGGGCAGCCGGGGTGAGCCTGTTGGAGATGTCATCGATGGATGAATCAATGAATCAGGAAGGATTCCTCGCTCTTCAGAGCGGGGAGGATGTCAAGAGCGTGCGTCCGCAGCCAAATAATACCTGCAACCCCAAGAATGAGTGCGTTCCCGGCAGCCATTGACCTACTACAACCCAAGAAAACAGTGCGAACACAGCCAAAAGATAATTGCCGCCCATTAAGATAGTGCGCCCGCAGCCAATAAGTATCTGCAACCCATATCATTCGTGCGAACCCGGCAGCCATTGTAATAATGCAGCCCAAAAAATGCGTGCGACGCCGCCAATGTATATCAGCAACCCACCAAAACTTGCGAACGGCAGCCACGCCACAACTGCACTCCAATATGAGAGTGCGCAAAGCCCGGTATCGCCTGCACCCCCCCGAAATTCGTGCGATCTTGGCAGCCATTGGTTCGATGCATCCCCGAGAACGAGTGCGGTCAGCCACAACTTGCTTGCAACCCCCAAGAACTGTGCGACCGCAGCCATAAACGAACTGCAACCCATGGAAATAGTGCGAAACAGCCAAATACAGTCTGTAACCCCCAAACGACGTGCGAACCGCCAGCCATAGCCACTCTGCAACCCACAGTAGCCGTGCGAACTGGCAGCCACAACAAAGATGCAGCCCAAAATAAATATGCGAATACAGCCACAAAACAATTGCAGCCCATCAATAACGTGCGAACCGGCAGCCACAATACCCGGGCACCCCAAAAACGACCTGCGATCAGCCATATCAAGGCTGCACCCCATAGACCATGTGCGCAGAAACATCCTGCCAGCCACGAAACACATGCCCCCCATCGAAAACGTGCGAACCGCAGCCATCAAGTATCTGCAACCCATTGGACCTGTGCGAACGCAGCCACAATGCATCTGCAACCCCTCCCACATGTGCGCAAAGCCATCATGACGCTGCAACCCAAGAGAACTCTGCGAACCGCAGCCACAAAAGCGATGCAACCCAAAAATGTAGTGCGAACCGGCAGCCATTGGGTCCATGCAAACCAGAAAAAGATTGCGAATGCAGCCAGAGAAAGCCTGCAACCCACTGTCTATATGCGGCTCTCGCCCGCCCGCCACAATCCACGTCTCGGGCGGGCGGGCGGTTTCCATTAATACTAAAGTGTAAACTGAAGCGGGTGTTTTCGGTGTGGTTCCGGCTGGATATGGTGGTTTGAGTTTACACTAAACCTTAAGTAGTTTACAGAACGATGTAAACGCAACTATGGCAGAACAGAAACACACTTGGGATATTTACAATATTATAACATGGGTTGGTATTCTAATGATTTTCTTATGGGCAGTTGGCAAGTCAATAGGGTGGATTTCCTCACCTGAATGGATCAATATGATCCCTGCATACGGTGCAGCAGTCGCCTTCGCTGGAATCGCTGCTGGCATCGGTAAAGCCCTTCAGAAATTAGATCGGGTGATTGCTGATGTCGGACGATTGGAATTGGTGATTGCAGACCACAGTAACCGTTTGTATGCTGTGGAAACACAACTAACCATGCTGCAAGCAAGATGACCCCTGCCCTCACTCTCCACCCCACCTCATCGGTCGCCCTGCTCTCCCCGGTCGATCACATCACGCCGGAAGAGAAGGCGGCGATTGTTGGTGCGGTCAAGTTCTGGTGGGAATCTGCCCCTCGCACCGAACGCACCGATTACATTGCAGCCCGCGACATCCTGCTGATCGACTGGTTGTGGCACACCGGGATGAGGGTGTCTGACGCGATCCACATCCGGTTTGATGATGTCAACACCGACACCGAGACCGTGCGGTTCATCGTGTCAAAGCGCAGCCGGAAGACTCCTTTCGTGCATGAGATCATGCTTTCCAAAGCCATGATGTTTGAGGTCATGAAGTATCGGGATCGGTGGCAGATTGTGCTTAAGGAACATGGTGGCAGGCTATTCCCGATCACCCGGCAGAACGTGAACAAGCGGCTCACGACCTACCGCCTGCTCGCCCGCCTCCCCACAGTCTCGGCACACAAGTTCAGGCACGGCTGCGCCATGAACCTGCTTAACCAGGGCGTCCCATCCGTGGAAATCGCATTCAGACTGGCGCACAGCAGCACACAGGTCACAGAGAGCGTGTACGCACGGATGACCGTGGGAATCGAGCGGAAGATGCTGGAGGGTGTGACGTGGTAAACGAATTCAATTTCACAAAAGAACTACAGCCAACGATTGATCAAGAGAAAGACCGCCTAATGAAGCTGTTCGACACCGACGACGTGATCTCTGTCGGGTATTCGTTCGTGTATCTGGTGAATCAGGAGATTGTGGCGAAACACAGCCTGTTCTCTAAGGACTTCGATGAGTCTGACTACGAATCGCTCTCGGAGGACTTCGCAGAGTTTCTCGGCGTGCGGACCGGCGGCAATGCGGAGCGAATGAAGATCAGGAAACAGATCAGCGACGCCGGACACGAGTTCTATGCGAGCCTTGGCGAGGTGGACACCCACCTGCAGGACCTCGCTGGCTTTTTCATGATGGGAAACGAGGAATACGTGCTCAACCACAGCGGCGAGCGGGAGACAAACGGCACAGTCGATATCCTGCGAAACGGGTTCAGCACGAACCAGAAGCGGGGGATCGAGCGGATGCGGGAGCGATTGCAGCAACAGGAGGATTAACGATGCTAATATTACATTTTGAAGGTGAAAAGAAGTTTTCGGAGCAACTGGAGCACAGCGGGTTCGGCGATGCGGATATTTCCAAGATTGTCGATGCGCTTTTCGAGGTGAGCCAAATTCATTCAAGCGTAGTTGAGCTGGAGGCGAACTAACTATGCCAGAAAAACTCGTAACAATGGATGCGCCCCCCGGTTACACCCCCATCCTCGATGCGGCGGGCGTAAGTGGCAAGAACCTCGCCGGGGCGGTGGGTGAGCTTGATGATGGCGAGATTAGGGAGTTGCTGAGGGTTGCGAAGCTCAGCGTTGCCGCCCAGGTCGCCCAAGTTGACCGTGACGCCGAGATCGAGGCGTTCGCAGCGGTTCGGGCGCCGGTTGGCGTGGC
>DAOURL010000233.1 GCA_030625165.1 Methanosarcinales archaeon
ATCGAGCGGATCGCGCTCAGTTTTGGTTTGAGTATCGCTGTTGTGCCGCTGATTGCCCCCGGACTCAATTACACGCAGTACGGGATCCGGCTGGTGCCTGTGCTTCTCGGGCTGTCTCTGTTCACGGTCTTGCTTGCTCTGGTTGCGTATATACGGCGGGCGTGGGTTTCCGATGCGGAGCGGTTTGTGGTCGTGGGATGGGGGCTGGGGTGTGATGGAGATAGTAGCGGTGGCGGCAGGGGCAGGAGCGGCAGTGGTGACGAAGGCAGGGGAGGTGGGCTGGCGCGTGAGTGGGTCTGCTGTGGGGGGCGGGGGTGGATGTTAAGAGGGTTGAGTTGTACAGTAGTGTAATGATCAGAGGTGTAAGATGAGTGAGATTAAAACGTTACATGCCGTTTTCGACGGCGAGGTGCTGAAACCAGAGGAGTCAGTGGGTTTGGAATGGGGTGGACGTTACGTTTTGACTGTTGAAAGAACATTTGAAGCGAAAGCGCCGAGAGAGGAACCGCCCTACCCACTTACCAAAATTTTAGAAATTGCTACGGACATGGGTGTTGACGATCTTTCCATCAAACATGATTGGTATGCACATGGAAGGCGGGATGATGAAACAATCAGCGGAAGCGACAGCAGCGAAACATGCTAAATTCGTCTTTTTGGATACTGCTTATGCTTATGCCCTGGTCAATACTCGGGATCAATGGCATAAGAGGGCAGTAGTTTGGCAGGAACAGTTGGTGAAAGAAAGACTACCGTTGCTATCCACAGAGTTTGTTTTAGTGGAAATCGCAGATGGACTTGCGGCAGTTCAGTTCCGTAAACAAGCCATATCGATAATTAATTTGCTTAAGAAAAATCCTTATGTTGAAATTGTTCCCGCCACATCTGAACTATTCGCGGAATCGTTTGAGCTATATAAGAAACGAATTGACAAAGGGTGGGGGCTTACTGACTGTACCTCATTCATCGTAATGCAACGTTATGGCGTTATGGATGCACTGACGACGGACGAGCATTTTCGACAAGCCGGCTTTCGAGCGTTGTTAATAGAGTAAATTTAAAAATGAAACGATACGAGATGAAAGGTGATAGGGGCATATATGGCTGATATGGGATGCGGGTTATCTGGCGGGCGATAATATGCCAAGGAAGATTTACCACAAGAGTTCAGAACCTGTGAAAAGCGTCATCAAGAAGGTGCATCCGAAAACACTTTTCCTTTATGCCTATGGATTACAATTTGCTAAATATTATAAATGGTTCATGGAAACGCAATGGCTACCTGCGGAAGAGCTGGAAGAGATACAAAGTGAACGATTGCCCCCGATCATCGAACATACGTATGAAAATGTTCCGTATTACCAGAAAATTATGGTCTGCTATCAAACGATTTCATACATCTCGCAACGATGAAAAAGCATGGAATCACACACATCGCAACCAACGACCGGGACTTTGAGCGAATCGAGTGGCTCAGTGTCTGGAAACCGTGAGAATCTTGGGGGCGGGGTCACATGAGCATTGCGATACCAGAGAACCTGACCGAACGCGTCCCTTGCGACCTCGCGCTCGCAATCGCCCTGACGCTCGCGTGCATCCTCTTCGTGCTGACTCCGCGACTTAACGAGACGCCGGTGCGGGTGCTGCTTGGTCTGGTGCTCGTGCTCTTCCTGCCCGGATACTCGCTGATCGCTGCATTGTTTCCGAGGAATGGCGATCTGGACGGGATCGAGCGGATCGCGCTCAGTTTTGGTTTGAGTATCGCTGTTGTGCCGCTGATTGCCCCCGGACTCAATTACACGCAGTACGGGATCCGGCTGGTGCCTGTGCTTCTCGGGCTGTCTCTGTTCACGGTCTTGCTTGCTCTG
>DAOURL010000253.1 GCA_030625165.1 Methanosarcinales archaeon
AGAAAGGGAGCACCGTTGCAATACACCATGGCACTGCAAGTTGTGCAGGGGGCTGTCATATAGATTCTCAGGGCGTCTGGGTAAAAGACTTTAGAAACTGTTATAGTTGCCATGTAGATTTCAGCCATCATGACGATGCCAAAGATAGATGCACAGATTGCCACTGGTAAGCAATAACCATGTGCCAGCGGTCAGCCTATTCCTCGATCACAAATGCGCCGATATAGCCGCAGTCCTTGCACTGGTACTGGCATCCGGCTTTCAAGCCCAGCCAGTACGTGACGTTCCTCGAGCCGCACTGCGGGCAGATGAGAACAGTCTTCGCAGGACTCTTCTTTGACTCGGCAAGGACTGCCGCATCCAGTTTCTCGAAATCTTCAGGTGTCTCGTCCATGTTGTAATCCCCCATGGTCTTAGTTTTCTAAATATCTCAATTATATTATAATAACTATGCTGTACAGGAGGTAGACCGCCACAGGCAGGACAACCGTGACCGTCGCGGTTCGCCTCGAGATATCACACGTATGTTTGACTCCGAATATCCATATAACAGCACTCCACAGCAAAAAAAGGATCCCGGCTATGTCAGACGCCTTCATAAGCGGATTCTGCATCAGCGTTTGCTTCATGAGTTGGGGATCGATTGCGGAGAAGTCGATGCCCGGATACGCAAGCCAGACCGCAGCAAGTCCGATGACCGGTGCGATGATGGCAGGGATGAAACCGTATCCCGTAAACTCTAAAACCCGTCTGAACGAGCCAACCCCCCTAAGCAGCGTCGAGATTGCATGGAATACCCCGGCATAAAGAAGCCACGAGACAGACATTATGATAAGCCCTCCGATAACGCTGGTAGCCACAGAGGTTCCTGTAAACGGCACCGCCGCTCCGGAATGCGAGGGTGTCGTCACACCGTTCATCGCCGCGATATAGATGCCTGTGGCGATGGCTGCCAGGAGCACGATTGCGGCTGGTATCCACAGGTTTGCATCTCTTCTGGATAGTTCGGCGAAGAACCGGTCCGGGTTTGTCAGCGGGTTTGCCATGATGATCGCCATCTGGTAGATTGCTCTTGCGCGGGTATATGAGTTACTGCACTGCCTCTGGTTCTGCCGAATCCTCCGGGGAATCGCGGATGAAGAGCTCTTCGATCGTGACGCCGAAGAAGTCCGCGAGTTTGAATGCGAGTTCGAGCGAGGGATTGTACCGCTGCTTCTCGATAGCGTTTATCGTCTGGCGTGTGACGCCAAGTTTCC
>DAOURL010000141.1 GCA_030625165.1 Methanosarcinales archaeon
ATCGGAATCGAGGCTGACCTCCGCATTGGGCATCTCGGTGTCGTTCGTGGGCTGATCCAGAATCTGGACGCGCTTGTGCAGGCAGAGGCGATGCGGCTGATGGACAAGAAGGACATCGATGGTCTTCGGATACTGCTTTCGGATCAGCCGGATATGCGGGAGCGTCTGCCAGCACTTCTCGATGCAGATATCGATGAAGCCAGATCGATCACCGATGATGCGCAGCCGCTTGAAGAGCTTCAGGCGACCCTCGCTGTACTGGATCATTACGGCGCCCGTTACGAGGTCGATTTCGGGATCGTGAGAGGGCTTGACTACTACACCGGCATGGTCTTTGAGATGTACGCAGCAGGGCTCGGCGCACAGAACCAGATCTGCGGCGGCGGCACGTACCGGCTTGCGCAACTCTTCGGCGGCAGCGAGACGCCATCGTGCGGCTTTGGAATCGGATTTGACCGGGTGCTCGAGGTATGTGGGATCGAGCCGCCGCATGAGCCGCGGGTAGTGGTTGTGTATCTGCCGGATGTGGTAGAGGACGCGATCCGGGTTGCAAGCAGGCTGCGGGATGACGCGGGCGTACGCACCACAATCGATATCAGTGGCAGGAAATTCGGGCAGCAACTGAAACATGCCGACGCGATCGGTGCCGATTACGCGGTGATCGTCGGGGCGCAGGAAGTCGCTGCAGACATGGTCACGCTGCGGGATATGCAGACCGGAGAGCAGGAGATGATCGGGCTTGATGATGCGGTTCTGCGGATCATGGATGGCGGAGAGGGGGAGGATCACCAGATAAGTCGCGGCGGATCGGCAGTTCTCGATCTCCCGTAGAAAAAGTGTACATACTCGAGTATTGTGTGGATATCTGCATATAAACCACGAGAGTAACTACTCATGTACCTGAAACCACTATCAGGGGACTTCACTATGCAGGAACTACCTGGGACATGGGGCATAATAGAATCCCAAAAGGATTCTATCGATGTCATGCCCGAAGGGCAGGCATTACTGTAACCAAACACGGAATATAACCGCAGAGTGCGCAGAGGGTCGCGGAGGGGAAATAACTGGTTAAATGCTCTGCGTTCCTCTGCGCCCTCCGCGGTTATTTTTCTTGCCAGAAAGTACAGGATCGCAATCGAGAGACCAATCAGCATACCTGAGTAGTTACCCACGAGATTACACAAGATTAACACAGAAATCTTGTGGAAATCCGTGTAATCTCGTGGTTCCTATCACAAGTTACTTGAGCATATTCGAAAAAGTAAAGAGTCACACAAACATCCCGTGCGGCTCGTTCTTCTCCTCTTTCGCCAACTTATCAAGCGCATACTCGAAATCAGCCATCGAGACTTCGTTTCGCTTGTTGCGTATCGCATTCATGCCGGCTTCGGTGACGAGGATCTTTAAGTCTGCGCCGGTTGCGGCATCGGTTTCCGCGGCAATGGTCTCAAGATCGACATCACTGGCAAGCGACATGCTCTTCGTGTGGATCGAAAGAATCCGCATCCTTCCTGCTTCGTCTGGCGCTGGAATCTCTATCACCCGGTCAAACCTGCCCGGGCGCAGCAGTGCAGGATCCAGGAGATCGATCCGGTTGGTTGCTGCCATCACCCGCACATTGCCCCGCTCCCCAAAGCCGTCCAGTTCTGTCAGGATCTGGGTCATTGTGCGGTTCACCTCTGCCGAACCCACGGTCCCATCGTGCGTGCGCCTGCCGCCGACTGCATCGATCTCATCGACGAAGAGGATGGTTGGCGCCTTCTCCCGCGCAAGCTGGAAGACATCCCTGACGAGACGGGCGCCCTCGCCGATGAACTTGTGCACCAGTTCGGATCCGGACATCTTGATGAAGGTGGCATCGGCATGGTGCGCCACCGCCTTCGCAAGCAGGGTCTTTCCTGTGCCGGGCGGACCGTACAGGAGCACGCCGCGCGGCGGCTCAACCCCGACGGCATCAAAGAGTTCCGGCGACGTTAGCGGCAGTTCCACAGTCTCCTTAACCTCCTGAATCTGGCTATCGAGCCCGCCAATCTTTTCGTATTCGGCGTCCGGATCATCGATCACCTCCATGATCAGTGCACGCTCATCGATCGTGCCTGAGAGGACACGTATTATCTGCAGATCGTTATTCACGGCAACACGCATCCCGACCTCCAGTTTCTTATCATACTCGACAAGCAACTCCTGATTGTTCCCGTGCTGCCTGATGAGTGCCTCCCGGTCCCGCACCTCGAGAACGCTTGCGATGAAAAGAGGCGGCTTTGTAGAGTCCTCGATTCGTTGATTGAGAGCTACTACCTGTTTCTGGAGACTTTCGTTCGCAACCATCAGATCGAGCAACCGTGCCTGATACTCGCTGTTCTGCATCCGGAGCGTTGCGATCTGGTCGTGCAACGATGTCATCGTGTTCATCAGATCGGCAGCACTGGAATCGATCCGGTCGATTGGTCTCGATGGTGCCTCTGTTGGTACTTCTACTTCCGCGGTCTCGGTCATAACTATAAAAAGGGAGTCTCGGGATATAAAGATTGCAGTTGTGGGGGTCAGGTCAATGACTTCGGTGCTACTCGCGCGTCCAGTCTATCGGACTGCCCGGGCGACGAAAGATATCCCGCCAATACCTATATCCCATCCGCGCCAACAGACCCGCATGAAGATATCGGACCTCCCGCTCCCGGCAGATATCATCGAGTACTACGCCAGAGCAGAGACAGGCATCACCGAACTGTACCCGCCGCAGGCAGAGGCGGTCGAGAAGGGGCTGCTTGACAACAACATCCTCGCAGCCATACCGACCGCATCAGGAAAGACCTTGCTTTCCGAGCTTGCTATGCTCTCCGCGATCAGATCCGGCGGAAAGGCACTCTACATCGTGCCGCTGCGGGCGCTTGCATCCGAGAAGTACGACCATTTCTCAAAGTTTCGGGAAATTGGGGTCAAGGTTGGCATCTCCTCAGGCGACTTCGATTCGAGGGATGAGTACCTCGGCGATAACGACATCATCGTTGCGACGTCGGAGAAGGCAGACTCGCTCCTCAGAAACGAGACGCACTGGATCCATGACCTGACCACGCTGGTCGTCGATGAGATCCACCTCCTCGATTCGCCGGATCGGGGTCCGACGCTCGAGGTCACGATTGCGAAACTGCGCAGGATCCTCCCGCGTCTCCACATCATAGCGCTCTCGGCAACGGTCGGCAACGCAAACGAGATTGCTGACTGGCTCGATGCCGAATGCGTGCGCTCAGAGTGGCGACCTGTCGACCTGCAGGAGGGCGTGCTCCTCGGTGAGACGATCCATTTTCTCGGGATGAAGGAGGCAGACCTCCCGGTAGGCAGGGCAGGTCCGGTGATCGCGCTCGTCAACGATACCCTGCATGATGGCGGGCAGTGCCTGATATTCGACAGCAGCCGCAGAAACGCTGTGAGCACGGCACTGAGCGTGAGCAAGGCATTGAGACCTCCTAATAATCCGAACGACTCCGATCCGACTGACCTGATCGATCTTGCGAATACAATCAGGGAAAGCGAAACCGATGCCGCACAGAAACTTGCGGACTGCATCGAACATGGAGTTGCGTTTCACCATGCAGGGCTAATCTCGGAGCACAGGAGGATCGTCGAGGACGGATTTCGCAGCAATCGGATCAAGGTGATCGCATGTACTCCAACGCTTGCGTTCGGGCTGAATCTCCCGGCAAGACGGGTGATCATCAAGAGTTACCACAGATACGACCCGAATTACGGGATGCAGCCCATACCGATCCTCGAGTATAAGCAGATGGCAGGAAGAGCAGGACGCCCGCACCTCGACCCATCAGGCGAATGCGTACTGATCGCAAAAAAATATTCGGAAATGGAGTGGCTGCGTGAAAATTATATCGAATCCGATCCGGAGCCGATCCACTCGAAACTTGGCACAGAGAGCGCGCTCCGCAGCCACATCCTCTCCGCCATCGCAGGAATGTTTGCAACGACGCGGGGGGAGCTTATGGATTTTCTGGAGCTAACATTCTTTGCAGCGCAGCAGGAGACTGAGACCTCGTATTTGCGTGATATCGTCGAGAACGTTCTCGACTTTCTCTCCGAAAACGAGATGATAACGGCAGCAGGGGAGTCGCTTGACCCGACCCCGCTCGGGCGACTGGTATCGAGGCTCTATCTCGACCCGCGCGGGGCATCGATCATCATTGACGGGCTTAGATCGCGCGATGATGCAAGCGACCTCACGCTACTCCACCTGATCTGCAGGACGCCTGATATCCGCAAACTCTATCTTCGCAAGAACGATTACGGCTGGGTCCGCAATCTCGTTTCTAATATGCAGGAAGAGTTCACATACGCGCCGGATGTGTTCGATACAGGGTATGAGTGGTTCCTTTCCGAAGTGAAGACCGCAGCCATGCTTCTTGACTGGACGTCTGAAGTGCAGGATAAGGCGACCGAGGCAAAATTCGGGATCGGCGGCGGGGATATCCGCGGCATCGCAGACACTGCGCAGTGGATCATGTACGCGACCGCACGGCTGTCGGGAAACATTGGGACGCCGCACACGAAGAGGGCAGGCGATCTTACAGAGTGCCTGAAATACGGGGTGAAACCGGAACTCCTTTCACTCGTCGCAATCCGCGGCGTTGGCAGGGTGCGTGCCAGACGGTTGCATGATGCTGGCTACGCCACGCCAGAATCGCTTCTTGCGGCTGGCGAGAAGAGGATCGGGAAGATTGTCGGACCGAAGGTGGCACGGAATGCGATCAGGGAGATTGAGATGGGTGGAGTGGGTGTTTAATCGGATGAGTGTTGTGGTCGAATCGATCCCACACAAGCGGTAAAAGCCACCGGATTTAACCACAGAGGACACAGAGAGCGCAGAGTTTTTAAATCGATCCTCTGTGTCCCTCTGTGCGCTCTGTGGTTGTATTCCCTACCGATGTTGTTTATGTCAATCGCGGTGTTATGCATCCAACTGACCATTACAAAATCAGCAGAAATCACTGGATTTTTAGACAGTGTCATCGCCATCATCTCTTGCTCTATTCACGATTAACGCCCTCAGGTTAGCCAGTTTCCATTTCAAATTCTATTCCGAAAGTCGTCCCCCCGTCGCTGGTGACCTCCAGGGTCCCTTGCAACTGGTCTTCGGTAAGGATCTTTACGAGACGGAGACCAAGCGTCTTTGACTCATTGATATCGAATCCAGGCGGCAGTCCGGCGCCGTCATCGCTCACCGTCAGATTGATCCCGCCCCCTTCCGATGCGGTGAGACTGACCCCGATCTTCCCGTCATCCCTCCCAATGAAAGCATGTTTCAGCGCGTTTGAAAGCAGTTCATTGATGATCAACCCGACAGGCACCGCAACCGATAT
>DAOURL010000089.1 GCA_030625165.1 Methanosarcinales archaeon
GCCCTACCACATCCGCCAGTCTCTTTGGTCTGTACTTCTCGATCCATATCTCCTGTTTGATAGAAAACCCTCCGCACGGTGGATGTGAATATATCGTCTGTTATATTCTTAAGGGTTCGTCTGCCAGCGGCGGTCAAGTCTCTGGGTACTCGGAAACAGAGACTTTTTATTATATTCTGGAATGGGTTTTGGAAAACCCATAGAGAGCACAGAGGACATAAGAGAAAACAGCAACTTTCCGTGTCCGGCATTCGGCGCTGCTTCGCAGACCGCGTCCTCTGTGGTTAATCTTCTTCGCCATAATCAGAGTCCACCCAGAAAAAATTAAAAAGTCTCCGGAAACACTGGCAAATTTTTAATACAACAAAAACCACAGACAGCGCGGGACAATGAAAAAGAGACTGTACGTACCACATCCGGGACACTTCGATGGACTCAAGGAACTGATAGCAGAGGCAGGAAAGGACATCTACTCGATATTCATGGCAGGCTCGCCCGATTACGTGGGTACCGGCAGGAGCAATCTCAGTTCGCCCCAGATCGAGGATATCAGGGAGCAAACCCTGTATGCGCACAAGAATGGTGTGAAGGTGGAGATCGTGCTCAACAGTTCGTGTCTTGGCGGGCGCCAACTGACGCCAGAGGGCTTCAACCTCATCCACTGGTATCTCGGGCAGCTCGATAGCTGCGGGATCGATACCATCGTTGTTGCGGATCCGTATCTTGTCGAGATCATCGCGAGGGATTTTGAGATGCTTCCGGTCGTATCGGTCTTGTCGTTTGTGGATTCGCCAGAGAAAGCCAAGTTCTACGAGGATCTTGGCGCGCACTCGATCGTGGTCGATCCTGATGTGCACAGGCACTTTGATGTCCTCCATGCGATCAGGGATGCTGTGGACTGCGAATTAAAACTACTTGTGAACGAGGGGTGCCTGTACCAGTGCCCGTTTCGGTATGCGCACTTCAATTTCTTCTCGCACGCATTCGGTCCGCAACCACGTCCGAACGTGCTCGACGATTATTATTACGACAGATGCATAATGCTCCGGATCAAGGATCCGAAACTGATCACAGTCTCTCCATGGATCAGACCGGAGGATATCAAGGAGTATGCGGATATCACCGATGTCTTCAAGATCGGTGGCAGAACCCATTACATCAACTGGATCTTAAACTGCGTCAGCGCGTATACGGATGAGTCGTACGATGGCAACCTGATGGATCTGCTCGACTGCCCCAAGGCACTCAAAGACCTGTACTACATCTCAAACCGGGAATTTGATGGCGCGATCGACCACTGGAAGAACTGCCCGACCGTCTGTGCAAACTGCGGGTTCTGCAGGGAACTGACAGACCGGGCTGTCAAGGTGTACGCGGGCGGCGGCACAGAGAATGAAGGATTGGTTCTGTGGAGCGAGATGGTTGGTAAAACCGAGGTGAGCGCATGATCACGAAAGAAATCCTGCAGATAAGGAGCGATATCGAAAATAACCTGAGAAAGATGCTTGCAAGAGCGGTTATGGTCACAGAACTGGACGTCTTCGCGCTGCCGTGCGGATGCAGCGGCATCACAGTGAATGTTCGTGGACTTGAACTGGATGATATCGAGGTCTTCGAGGAGCAGATGCTCTCGTTTTTTAAAGATGTCGCATCGCGTCTTGAAGTTCCGTCAAGTTTCATATTTGCAAGACTCATTCCAGGCAGTTCGGTCGTTGCTGCGATCAACTGGCGCGTGCTCTGCGACCGGTGCTATCCCGAGTTTGCCACAGCAAGCGGCAAGATGCCGAGACCTGACATCTACATCATGCATTTCGAACGAAGAGGGGAGAAGGGGGACGGGAAGAAGAGGTAGAGTTTCAAGTACGGATACGTTTTTTGATTTCCTCCGCGCACCCGAATCCCGCCAGAATAGAGCCGTTCATGCTCCGTTCAGGGTAATTGGTCCGGGAGAACATGCCGGCAAGATAGAGCCCATCGATATCGGTGGAATACCGCGGGATCTTCTCGATATAATCTGTCATGTACACCGGAGCCGTGTCGATATCCCGCGCAAGCCTCCACCACGAGACGTCATCGCGGTGGAAATCGGGAAACAACTCCCGAAGTCCGCCCAGATACGAATCGATCAGTTCCTGCTCCGAAGACCGCCATCTCGGATCGGTATCGTCCTGGAAGTACGCGGTCACGTATACCAGATGCTCTCCGTAATCCGAGACCGGAATGAAGTTCGTATGCTCGATGACCGCACCAAAAGGCACGCTTGATTTTATGTTTAACCAGTACATATCTTTCATCAGTGACCGATTCATGCCAAAGAGCGCGCACGCAGTCCCTTGATACGGGATATCAGGCGCATCCGCAATCATCTTTAAAAGCGCATGAGGGGATGCCGTCGAGATCACGGAATCGCAGTCCATGCGTCTGCCAGCGGTAACGCCGGAGACGCTTCCATCAACGATTCCGATCTCTGACGCCTCGCAGTTCGTCCGGATCTCTCCGCCCATCTCTACGATCGATTCTGTCAGACGTTTAACGAGGCGGTGAAACCCTCCGCGCAGGTACCCGAGTTTCTCGCCACTCGTGGACCGGTTAGACCTGATCCTGATACGCCCGAAGAGCCATGCAGCAGATACCCGGTCGTGGCTGCTACCGAACTTGCTCCGCAAGAGCGGCTCAAAGAACCGCTCGTAGACCGATCTTCCGGCGTTCTTAAGGATCCACTCCTTTGCGGTGACGCAATCGAGTTTGTAAATCTCCTCATCCTTTGCCCGCCTGGTCACAAGGACGATGCGTGCGAGCCGTATCAGGTCCGGAACCGAGAGCGGCGACTTGAGAAGTTCGATCGGCGTGTTCATCGGGTATATCTTCCCATCGATATAATAGCCAGTGGTTCCTTTGAGCCATTGCAGGTCAGCACCGAGACCCATGCGCCCGATGAGACCTATCAGTTCGGAATCACTCTCGAAGATGTGGTGGTAATACTTCTCGATGTGATAGTTGCCGATATGGTAACTCGCAGCCATTCCGCCGACTTCGGAACCCTTTTCAAGGATGGTTACATCGGAGATGTCACTTTCAAGCATCCTGTACGCGGATGCAAGCCCTGATAGCCCGCCGCCGATGATGATCGTCTTCATCGTTTCCTTTTCTTCCTTTCTTCTTTTCTTCCCTATCTCGCCTTCAGTTCAGACAGTTCCTTCTGCAGCAACTCTTCGTACTTTCTGTCGATATCCCCTTTCTCCTCTTCATTCCCTAACTCCTCTCGCTTCCCTCTCTTCTCTTTCTTCGTCTCTTTCTTCCTTTCTTTTATTGTTTCTGCTGCTTTCGTACCTTCTTTCCCAGTTCTAACCGAGTACATGAGAAGGACGATTCCAAGAGACATCAGGATGATCCCACCCCAGACCGCTGTGATCCAAGGTGCTGTGCGCATGTAGAGATTGGCGTAGTTGCCTTCAACCATCTTCGTGGTGATGAACACCTCTTCTGTGAGCGATCGGTAGACATAGTTCGTGGCATACGACTGCCCCCACTTGAAATCCGTGATGAATTTGACCTCATCGCGATCGATCAGCGTGCCCCCATGATAGAGTTCGAAATAGATCATGGTTACGTAGGATGAGCCCGGCTGCCCTTCGTAAGGCGCACCCTCGTATCGATCCGAGATTCCAGTGATCTTTACGGCGTATGGCTGCCCATCAAAGACGCCGAGTTCTCCGTCATGTATGACCGTGGATCCATCGATCCTTATGTTTGTGCTCACGACGATGCCGATCAAGATCAGAACGATGCCGATATGGATGATCTGCGGGCTTACGCTGCGGAGTGTCAGTTTGGGCAGCCGAATGATCCGGTATACGATCGCAAGCGTGGCAAAGAGAAATACCGGCGCCGACACATCGATCGCGGCGTTATGAAATGGCGATAGGTACACAAAGAGCACGGTTGTTACAAGCACAATTGCGAGAATTATAAGAATCTTTGTTGGTGAGACATCTGGCAGAAGCAGGCATACACCGAGAAGCAGTGCCAGAAGAAGGGTTGGAAGCATTGTCCGGTTATTAAACCATCCGGCATCGAGGGTAGCGTCTGTGAATAGTGGTATGAGCATCCCGATGATCAGGATCATGAACAGCACGCTGAACATGATTATCGCCGCAAGCATCGCATTGCGGGAGTTTATGAATTCGAGGGGCTTTGTGGATTTCATGGTATCACTCTGTTAGGAGCAGCCCCAAAAACTTTGTGTACCGCACCAGGTCCTCGAGGCGCACATTCTCATCCTCAGCATGTGCACGGCTCTCAAGCACCCTCCCTACACCGTGGCAGCAGACCGGCTGCTCCGTGATCCCGATTGCGTAAGCGACGTCGAGACTGCCCTGCGCTCCGGCGATATCGATCTTGCGGTCGGATACCTCGTTTGCAACAGCCAGAACCTGCCCGATCCACGAGTGGCTCGCATCGGTACACATCGGCGGATATCCGATCTCGTAAGTGAAATCGTATCGCGTGTCTGCATCTGCGGCACTCGCAAGCGCTCTTTCGATCTCATCGATTGCGTCATCGAATGTCTCTTCAGGCATCACCCTGCGGTCGCCGCGAATGGTACATCTCCCGGGAACCACGTTCTCCTTTACGCCGCACTCGATCATCGTAATATTCAGAACCGGTTTCACATTTAAAAAACCTGTCTTCTCAGCGATTACGAGACTGCTCGGCATCTCTGACCGCCTGTCCTCGACCTTGCTCTTCAGTGCAAGCAGCCCGTTCATCAGCGCAACCGATTTTTCGAGTGCGTTTACGCCTAAGAAACTGCTGCCGCTGTGGTACGTTCTTCCGAAAACATCAACTCGCCATGTGAGTATCCCGTTCGTGCCGATGATGACACTATCGCCCTCGCCGTCCATGCACAGGAAATAATCCCCGGACAGGAGACCAATGTCCGCGAAATAACAAAGTCCTGAATACGGACCGATCTCCTCGTCCGTTGTCAGTGCAATATTGAGGTTGTATGCTGGTGTGATACCGAGTTCCTTTGAGAGGGAGAGCACGGTTAAGAGTGCCGCAATCGCTGCCTTCGAATCCGCGGATCCCCGTGCATAGAATCTGCCATCCGCAATCGTGCCCTCGTACGGCGGGAATGTCCATCCATCGCCTACGGGAACCACATCGAGGTGCGTGTAGATCACAAGCGTCCGGTCAGCGCCGACATCGAGATACGCGTGTAGATTTGCCCGTTTTCCATGCAATTCAGGATTTTTCATCTTCTGTTTAAATATCTCTTCAGGGATGCATACCTTCTCAACCTCAAATCCAAGATCGGCGAACTTTGGCATCAGGTAATCGACGATCTCCTCGTAATTGTCACCAGGCGGGACCGCTGTCTGCATCCCAACGAGATCTGTGAGAATGCGCAGGGTGTCGCTTGTCTTTGAGTCGATCCGGTCGGGGAGTCTACTATCCATGTGTGAATTGTATGCTTGGTGGCTTTTTAATGATTTCTGAGGGTGTGGCAATTCGGGCTGGCTCTGGTTCACGCGTCTGTTTCTGGCACATGCCCAATATCGTGTGGAATCTTTAAATGAATCCAACGGTACAAATGACCAGTAATCTGTGTTTATCTGTGCCAATGGCTGCGCCGCTGCTTGCGCAGACAGTGGCTAATGTTGTTTTAGCCACAGATTAACGCGGATTACGCTGATTTTATCAGAGCCCCACCCATGCCACACCATACTGAGGTTGGGGTAAAGGGCAGCGAGACGTGGGTTCTGACACACCTTCGAACGAAACGGTGCTTCACTCTTTCTCAAGCGCATCCAGCGCCTGCTGGAAACACTGATTGATATTTTGCAAATACAGCTCCCTTGGCATCATTTCACGGCTGATGGTGCTCAAAGTTTCAGCAGACATTTCGCCATCCTCCACGAGCTGGCGACCAGCCTCATTTGCAGCATCGAAGATATCATCCAGAGACATGCCCATCCTCATCATGTAGTTCATCCTCCCTCCATGAGGGCGCAACAACGCTCCGGCAAATTCATTCGATGCATTTTTGCAAAAGGCTTTCATGTGGACAAGCAGCGGATCAAAGTTATCCATCTCCCATAAGCCGCAGTTTGAGACCAGCACGACCTTTTGGGATTTGTTTCCTTCGCGCAAAGGATGGCGACAGTGACCCTCACGTAACTCGAAGAAAGGCTGCACGCGCGGAAGCATGCGATCGATCAGGTTCTTCATCGGACCAGTGACCCCATCCACATAGACCGGGGTGGCAAAGACCATTATGTCTGCCTCGTGTGTTTTGGGTAGGAGCATCTGCATGTCGTCCTTCTGGTAACACACACCCGGCGTCTTGATCCAGCAGTCGAACTCTCCGGTACAGGGGTTTATGTTGAGCTTCCTCGTGTAGAAAAGTTCCACATGAGCCCCTGCCTCTTTCATTCCTTCAAGGAAGGGGTTTAGTATCAGAGCAGTGTTGCCCTTATTCATTCTGGGGCTTGCGTTTATCGCAAGTACTTTCATCTTTCATTTCCTCCTGTTTATTTCCATCATCTTTTCTGTATCTTATTCTATGACTAACTCTTCTGTTGTTGTCACGACTCCTAACATCGGGAAGATCGCCTTCATCGGAAATTCCTGCATCTCTTTGCTTTCGCTCGCTGTACAATCGCTCAGCACGATGACATCGAAATCCCTATCCACTGCACCTCTAACCGTTGCCTCTACACAGAAATTTGTAATAACTCCACAAATTATCAGCGTTCTTCGCCCCAGACCTCTCAACAATGTTCCCAGATCCGTATTATAGAACGCGTTCATCCTTCGCTTGACAACGATGTAATCATCTGCTTCCGGTTTTAGCTCATCGACGTACTCCGCACCCCATGTACCCTCCTTAAAGACCTCACCTTCCTTTAGCATCTTACCAAGTGTACAGAGCGACAATTGAACATGTCCCATCTCTGCATAGTCCGGTCTGAAAACGATCTTCACATATATTACAGGTATGTCATTCTTCCTTGCGATCTCGATCATCTTTCTGGTGTTTGGAATAGTTCCTGCTTCCTTTGCAAACTTCCAGACCCCCAACGCAGCAGCTTTCCCTTTCTCATGAAGAATATCGTTCTGCATATCTATTAGCAGCAACGCAGTTTGCTCGGGGTCTATTTCTACCTCTGGCATCTTTATACCCTCATTTATCCCTTAAGCTCGATCACCATCTCGCAGTAAGGATCGCCAGCGCACATAGCACTGTTGAACCTCTGGGTGTACTTCGGGTTTAGGTTCTCAATAGTCGATTTACAGAGGGTCTGACACCCTGCAAGACAAACCACTTTCGGATCCAGTCCCATCTCCAATGCCTGATTCAACACGGCACACCCGGTCACCTTACCTACCGCTCGATCTTCAGTCCCCTCTACATTTCCAAACTCAAACTCGGGTCCGTAGAGGATCGTTGTAAGAACTCCCTGAGCATCATCAAGGTCTCTGGCGTTATCCGTTGGCAGACCCAAAGCCGCTGCAAGCCCTTTCATCTCCTTTCCTGCTTCGATGTAGATCGGACGCTCGATCTCGTCGTACCTATCGCCAAGAACTTCCCGAAAGACCATATCATAAGCCAATGGTGTTGCGCTCGCTGCCTTGGCTGCAATCTCCCACCTGACCTCTGCCGGAATATCTTCGATACTAACCATTTTTCTCTACCTCCTCCTGATTTTCGCGCATCCTGCCGTACCGGCAATGCACTCACTAACAATTCAACAATCGCCCAGCTGAGCCTTGAAACGCATCTGTTGTCTCAGATGGGGGCACATCATCCGGGCAGTATGCACGATTCTGCCATCTGTCTATCGGGTAATAAGGATTGCGGTTGCAGCGCATTTCCGGAAGCGGGCTTACGGGTTCTTAGAGTACGGGACACCAACGACACCCACGATCACAATCCCTGATCCAACCCAGAGAGCGTAGGATCCTTGTTCAGATTAATTTTGGCAATCACGGGTAAAGGATGTCCCAACTTGAGACCAACCAGAATCCAATCTTCGAGGGTTGAGTGGAGCTCATCCCCACATTCACGCAGGGTTGCTCCAAATGCCACCACCCCTTTGCATTGTGGAATTCGTCCGGCATAAGTGTCGTCATCCAGTTTGTCGTAGACTGTATATGCCAATAGCTGGCTTACGTAATCCGTTAGAATGAACTGAACTGTCATTATTTGGGATCAGCCTTCATCACGTATTTTCTGAACCTTTCTCGCAATATCGTTCTTTTTTCCATAATTGTATTTCTTTATCCGACTCCATCTATATGGCTCATTCTTTTTTAACCAGCGAAGCCATTCCATCAAAGGCTTATCTCCTTTACTTCTATTACATGCTTGGCATGCGGGAACCGTTCGTTTACCACGTTTTGATTCCGCGATGACATGATCATCTTCAGTTTGCCAAGTACTTCCACAGTATCTGCAAGTACCCATCTTTTTTCACCCCTTTTACCTTTACTATCAATAGTATTTAAAAGTCACCAAAACCCCATACTTAAGAGGCTGTCCCATAATTGGATATTTTGCGAAATTGGATGCTTATTTTGATATAACTCCCTGTTCGGTCTTCTTTTTATTGAGAGTAACAACGATACAACAAGCCGGCTATATCGCATCGCACTGCATCCTTGGGCGGCAGCACGGGCCGGAGAACTGGCGAGACCGCCTGATAATAGACCAGCGGACAGATTCATGCAGATGGTACCGCAGACCTCTCGAATAATCCCAAATGCGAGAACTAACCATCGCATCACCCCTCCACCGCCTTCCTGACCCTCTTCGCATCCTGCCCGACCGCCTCGTTCCCAAACACCCGCGCGATCATCTCGATCGCCTCAAGATTGCGTGCGACATGATCCAGATACTCAAGAACGTCCCCGCCATAAGCATAAATCCCATAATCACCGATCTCGCGCACGATTCCCCCGGGATCGAGCCCCTCGCACCGCATTTCGACCAACCGCTTCGAGAAAGCAAGTTCAGCGCATCCGCAGTGCGGCGCATCCTTGTGTTTGCAGACCATGAAGTCGGTGATGAATGCGAGAATCTGTTCGCGGATGTCCCCATCGAGAGCGGAAACCCCGTCTCCTGAAAAG
>DAOURL010000198.1 GCA_030625165.1 Methanosarcinales archaeon
AAAGCGTATATCTTTCATCCGGATGTTTCAGAGTTGTTCCTGAATACGACTAAGTATCTCGAATGGTACGGAAATGAGACCAGATCCGGCTACCGGTACAATCCTGATAACCTGACGATCGGTTTCGCAAACTGGTTTGAATCCGTCGGATCGGCGGATGTACCAGAACTCATCCATACACTGGAAGAGAAAGGCACAAACGTAATCCCGCTCTCCATGAGGGACACCGGTGATATAAACAGGTTCTACATCGTAAACAACGAGACGGTCGTGGATACCGTAATCTCTGCAAAATCGTTCAGGATCAATTTCGATGATCCGGATCAGGGGGTAAGAGACCTTGAGATGTTAAACGTGCCTGTGATGCGGGCGCTTCGGCTGTACTACATGGCGCCAGCCGCGTGGCATAGCGAGACGAGTCACGGGATCTCGATCATGGACCTTGGCTTTCAGGTGGGGCTCCCTGAGATGGACGGCATCATCGATCCGATCGTGATCGCGGGTAAGAACGAGTCGGATGGCAAGTACCAGCCGATCGATGCGCAGATCAACTGGACCTGCGACCGCGCTATCGGCTGGGCGCATCTGAACAGCACCCCAAATGCTAAGAAGAGGATCGCGATGATCTATTACAATCACGGCGGCGGCAAGGACAATCTCGGCGCAACTTACGTCAATGTCCCGCCAAGCCTCCAGAACATCCTGGACGCTATGAACCGGTCAGGATACACCGTTGAAGGCGAGATTCCAAACGAGACCGAGCTTGTCAGGATGATGACGCTTAATGGAACAAACATCGGGACATGGGCACCTGGTGAACTTGAAAGACTTGTTGCATCCGGTACCGCGACCCTGATTCCCGTTGAAACGTATCTCGGATGGTTCGGAAAACTCGATGATGAACGGCAGAAAGAGGTGAACAAGCGGTGGGGCGAGCCGCCAGGAGAGATCATGACATGGGAGAATGATACCGGAAAATACTTCGTGATCCCAACACTCTCCTTCGGAAACGTGATTCTTACGCCCCAGCCGACACGTGGCTGGCTACAGAACAACACGGTGCTGTACCACAACAGAGACGTCCCGCCGCACCACCAGTACATCGCGTTCTATCTCTGGTTAGGGCAGGATCGGGAATCCGGCGGGTTTGGTGCGGATGAGATCATGCATTTCGGAAAGCACGGCACGCAGGAGTGGCTTCCCGGCAAGGAGTCCGGACTGTCGTCCGAGGACTGTTGGCCTGCCATACTGATCCAGGATATTCCTGTGATCTATCCGTACATCGTGGACAATATCGCAGAGGGCACGCAGGCAAAACGGCGGGGGAGCGCAACGATGATCACGCATCTGACACCTCCGATCGTTGCTGCGGGGTTATACGGGAACCTGACCAACCTTCTGGAGACGGTATCGTTCTACATGGCTCCTGATGTCAACAGCACCGTTAAAGGGGGATACAAGAAGACGATCATATCGGAATGCGAGGAACTGCATCTCGACGACGATCTTGAGGTTAACCTGACCACGATGGATGATGCTCTATTCGATGATTTCGCCGTGAAACTTGCCGGGTATCTCTATGATCTGAAGACCGAGTTCATGCCTTATGGGCTGCATACGTTCGGCGAACCTCCGGAGGGCGAACCCGAAGTATCCTTCCTGATCTCGATGCTCCGCGACGGGTACAAGGAAGAGGTTGCACGCATGATCGGATATGAGAATTATCCAAACCCGCTCCGGATCGATAAGGAAGAAGAACTGGATAACTGTACTGCACAACTCATCGCGGAGGTTATTAATGGCACGGACGTCATAGAAGCACAGGAGATTGTGCTCAACCAGTCAAGCGATGATCTCACCACATACCTGAACCGTGCGCTTGGATTCTCAGGCGATCTTGCGAACTGCACGATCGAGGTTCCCAGGACGCTGAAAGGGTTCGACGGTGGATACATCCCACCATCTACGGCAGACGATCCGATAAGAGACCCAAGCGCGCTTCCCACAGGACGAAACTTCTATTCGATGAACCCGCGTGCGATACCGACAGAGGAAGCGTGGAAGACCGGGCAGGAGATGGCGGACGCACTCATCGAGCGATACCGGAAAGATCATGGTGGCCATTATCCGAAGAAACTGACGGTCGTGCTCTGGGCGTGGGCGATGACCGATCAGGGCGTTGTCGAGTCCGAGATCCTGCATCTGGTCGGTGCGAAACCTGTATGGGACGGGTACGGCGCTGTTTATGACGTCGAACTGGTCAATGCAAGCGAGCTTAGCACGCCTGGCGAGCCTGGCAAGTTTGGCAGACCGAGGATCGATGTCATGGTGGTGCCATCGGGGCTACACAGGGACGTATTCCCTGAGAAATTAAAGCTCATCGACCGTGCGATCCGGCTTGCTGAGAATGCCACCCCGGAACAGGACTGTGGACACCCCAACTATGTCAAGAACAACACACTCGAGATATTCGATAAGCTGGATAAGACAGGGCGGTATTCCAAAGCCGCTCTCGAAGAGAATGCGACCTATCTCTCGGTGTCACGGATATTCCTTGAAGCACCCGGTACGTACGGACCGAATCTGGATTCCGTGATCGCTGCGAGTGGTACGTGGAACAACAGTTCGGCGATCGGAAAGACTTTCATCACAAGGATGCACTACATCTATGGTGATAAGGTCTGGGGAATACCTGGTGAGGAGGTCTTCAAGTTCAACCTCGAACAAGCTGATGCGATAGTGTTTAACATGAACTCGAACCTGTATGGGTTAATCGACAATGACGATGTCTTCCAGTACGTGGGCGGGCTTGCAAGCGCATACAAGGCGATTACAGGGAATGATATTTCCGATGTCTACGTAACCGACAAC
>DAOURL010000151.1 GCA_030625165.1 Methanosarcinales archaeon
ACGCCCCTTACGCTTACTGACACAGCCCCGGGCACATATACGATGGAAATGAAACTTGGCGGTTACAGTGATTGGTCAACGAGTGTGCAAACAACCGCGGGCAACACCGAATCCGTGTCAGCGACATTGGCTTCGAGCTCATCGCCCGCCCCACCCCCTGCAAAGAGCACTCCGGCAACAGTTCTGGGTGCTGTAGTTGCGCTGGTTTTAAGCGGTATTGTTTCCCTTCGAAAAAGGAGGGAGCGGGAGTAAAATCCCGCGGCACATCTTCTCCATGGCTGTGGTTTCGTGGCAGCGACGGTGATCGGTGACACAGTTCCACGTTTCCGGGTGATATGGGAAACCTCCCGGAATGATGCAGACACCAGAGAAGAAATTCTTATAAAGCAGATAAGAGATAGTTCCGTGATGAATCTGAAATGTCTGGCGATATGGCTACTTGCATCGATGCTTGTCGGATGTGGATGTGCTGCTGCACTTCCATTCAGTGGCGAGGCTGTGCAACTGACCGGCAATCAAACCGAAGATGTCGTCTGGAACGGGTCCAATTTTGGGGGATTTTGCTATAATCTGAGCGACGGTGCCTGCATCGGTACAGAGACGCTAACGATAGGGGCTGGCGCGCTGGAAGGTCCGGATATTGACCGATTCATCGATGCGGGCAACCTCACGTACACCACATCCCGGATCTGGCAGGAATACGAACTTCATAAGAATCTCGGGCTGACTGTCGAGAGCGATCGTTATGAAGGAGACTCCAGGTATATGGTCGAATTCTGGATGGGTGAGCGATACGTTGCCGTAGGTGGCAATGCGTCCAAACTCGCAAAGCCGCTGGTTGAGTTTAATGATACTGATACCAAAAGCCTTGAGATAGGCGAGGAATGGGATCTTGGCGGCGGGTTCACACTTACTGCCATGGTGATCGATCCCTGGGGTGAGCAGGTATTTCTCAGTCTGTGCAAAAACGGGAAAGAACTTGACCATGCGGTGATCGGCACTGGTGATTCCGATTTGCAGAAAAGAGTATACACATACACCGAAGATGTGGCAGGAGAGGATGATGTCCCGATATTTTCCTGCTACGTCTCTGAAATCTTTAGTGGAACAGACTCCGATGTAATACGGGTCGAATACGTCTTCCTAATCGATAACGACGTCATTCAGATAAGTACCGGAGAGTACTACGGCAATATGCAGGTGAGATCGACAACTCCCGATCAGGTCACTCTTGGGAACTGGGACTCTTTATATCTGGGACAATACTCATCAACGTGCCAGATTATGGGAAATTTGTGCTTTAAAACCGTAAATAATGACAGCGCTATAGAATTCTACCCGCATCTGATCAGAGACGAACTGCTAGTGCTCTCGGGAGGTGGCGGATTTGTATCAGATCATTGCGGCTGGCACCGATGGGATCTGTATGAAAACTATGCCTTTGGGTGGAATCAAGTCGATTCAGAGGGGACAAAGGCGTGGATCGTCCTTTGCAAAGACGGTGCGGTGGTTGATGAGCGGATACTGACCGAAGAGCAAAGAGCGCCGGTTGATTCGGATTGCCGGTACAGTTATGTCAGGAATGGGACTGAAATCATCAACGCAACCCTGAAATCGGCATTCCGCGGATATGCGGCGAACGCGGTCAAACTCGTGAATGTCACTCAGTATTCTGATGCCGATGGAACCGCCCTGATCGTTGATGGATCGCACCTCTACAAAACAGGAGATCCGGACGGCATGACCAGGGAACTCATGGACGGATATGTGCTCACGGTGAAGGATATCGATCTGCAGGGCGATAAGACATGGCTTGAGCTATCGACAGACGGCATCGTACTCAAGGAAGATATACTGAGGTCTGATGACCTGTTTGAGTACAGGAACGACGACGGTCTTGAATCGGTAGATTGCACGGTCGAGGCAGTGTTCAGAGGATGCGATGCAAACATCGTCAAACTTAAGAATGTTACTCAGTACTCCGGCACCGGCGTGCGGTTGATCGAGAACGAATCGATGACATATCCGGCTGGTGTGAACGATCACCCGATGATAGGTTTATGGGCACTTGAGGAGGGATATTCGCTTTCACCGCGGGATATTGATTTTAATGGAAACAAGGTCTGGCTATTGCTGTTAAAGGATAGTGAGGTCATGAATGATGCGATCATCGACTCCGGAAGATGTGATGCGGATAGATGGTTTAAATATTACACTGTAACCGGTGCGCTGGTGTTCAGCACTTATGTTGACGTGGTTTTCCGCGGCACAGAGAGCAATGTCGTTCAGTTACGGCATACAACCCAATATTCCGAGATCGATGGAAGTGTGTTTAAGTGGGCTAAAAATATCTTGCCGACAGGAATCGTGATCATCGCCCCGCCAACGATCATAGGATACACCCCTGACTCTTATGTCAGTGACCCGGAAGGGGCAACAAGGGAATTTAACATCGTAATCGATCAACCATCTGATGTCATCTGGTATATTGATGGAACAGTCGTTAAAGATACTGAAAAAGGCGTAACTTCCGCATCTTACACAAACAGTAGTGCAAAAACCGGATACTGGAATGTCTCTGCCGTTGCGAACGATGCAAACGGCACTGATATGCGGACATGGTGGTGGGCGGTCAACTTGAGCGGGTATCCAACAACGGGCTACCGGATATGGGAAGAGGGTATGGGCGACCCATACCTATGGACTGCACAGAGCTTCGCTGGCTTTTATTATGATATCGATGACGGACTCAGCACCGAGACGCTCACAATCACAGGTATTGGGCGAACCCTCGATGAGGGGTCGATCGTGTATGAAACCAAACCAAGATCGGTCAACTTCGATTGCAGTAAGTGGGGCGAGTACGACGTGATCGGCTTTGCGGCAGATCTGTACTTTGCAGGATATAACTCCGAGACTGATTCTGACATAACAGACGAAACCATAAGTCTCGTCTCAAATAAGATGCTTAGCAAAGTCCTGATCGATGAAGACGACAAACATAGGCTCCCCACCGGCGCATCGCTCGAACTGGAGGAAGGGTATGAGGTAAAGATCATACAACTCGATATCCAAGGGGATAAGGCGCAGATCGAACTGCTCCGGGATGGAAAAAGCGTTGATACCGGCATCATCAGCAATACGCCATCGACTTATGTCTACACAAAAGACCTCGGATCGGTCGATGATGTTCCGGTCATTGCAATCCGCGTCGATAGCGTTTTTGCTGGTACAGAGGGCGATATGCTTGTGGTCAAGGGCGTCTTCCAGATATCAGAGAATTGCAAATCCATAGAGACCGGTGATCAGTACGGCGAGATGGAGATCAAATCCGCCGGAAGCAGTGGAATCACGATGAAGAACAACGACACCGTCAGTCTCGGCGAGGGTGAGATTGTCGATCTCATGGGAAACGTCAAGTTCCTTGTCGCTGATGATGATACCCTCCGATTTGTGTTATACGAGAGTATAACAGAACCGGGCACTCACGACATCCGCGGAACGGTTTACAATACAACAGAGAAGCCAACATGGACTCATATGAACTTTGAGGGCTTCTACTATGATATCGATGAGGATCTCGGCACAGAGGGACTGGAGGTTAAGAATGTCGGCACCTGCATCGATGATGGTAACCTCGCCTATACAACAACCGTCCAGTCAGTTAGATTCGATTACAGTGGATGGGGGGTGTATAACGTGATCGGCTTCATGGCAGAGAAGTACTTCGCAGGATACAACTCGGATACTGATAACGACATAACTGACGATCCCATAAGTCTCGTTTCACACAAGATGCTCAGCAAGGTCCTGATCGATTCGGACAAGAAACATGCGATCGCCACCGGCGCATCTCTCGAACTGGAGGAAGGATACGAGTTAAAGATCATACAACTCGATGTCAGTGGGGATAAGGCTCAGATCGAACTGCTCCGGGATGGAAATGGCGTTGACACATGTCTAATCGCTAATACGCCAGCAACCTACACCTACGTAAGAGACATCGGCTCGGTCGATGATGTCCCGGTCATTGCGATCCGCGTCGATAGCGTCTTTGCTGGCACTGAGGCTGACATGATTGTGATCAAAGGCGTCTTCCAGATATCAGAAAATTGCAAATTCGTAGAAGCAGGTGACAGGTACGTCGAGATGGAGATTACACACATCTCAAGTACTGGAATCACGATGAAGAACCCTGATGACATCGATCTCAATGAGGGCGGGAACGCCATGATCATGGACGATATCGGCTTCATGACCTCAGATGATGGGGGTCGATACGCGCTCTTTGTCAGGCGGACGATCGGTCCGATCGCAGCACTCAAGATCGAACTTCCTGAAAGCTTAATCGTTGGTGAGGAGATCGTGATAACGGTCACGTCATACGGCGCCCCGGTCGAGGGTGCACATGTCCGATTCGCTGGAGAGAATCTCGGCCCCACCGATTCGAATGGTGAGGTCCGGTTCACGCCTGATGCGGCAGGTATGTTCATGATCACCGCGATCAAGGAGAACTACGACTTCGCATATATCGCGGTGTGGATTATGAGCGGTTCCACCGCCACCGCAGATGCCGTGATCGCACTGCAACTTGCGGTCAGCGGCGAGTGGGATGCTGATGCGGACGTGAGCGGCGACGGGACGGTCACCTCTCTTGACGCGCTGATGATCCTGCAGAGGGCAGTGAAGGATTCCGGAGCCGTACCAGAGATCGTGATCAACGAACTGATGCCCAACCCGATAGGGGCTGATCGTGGAAACGAGACCACGGAACTGTACAACTGCGGCGATGAGGAAGTTGATATCGGCGGCTGGGTTCTCGAGAACGAGGACGGTACCAGGTACGCCATTCCGGCGGGTACGACCATCGAGCCGTACGGATATTACCTGACGACGAAGGTACAACTTGACAACGGCGGCGGGTATGTGCTTCTGTATCGCGATGGCGAGGCGGTTGACAGCAGCATCGCTTATACGCACTCGACAGAAGGAGTATCGTGGCAGCGGCGGACTGACGGGCTCGATACTG
>DAOURL010000156.1 GCA_030625165.1 Methanosarcinales archaeon
AGCAGGATGATCGGAACCGCAACTACACCGATAACCATACCTGCTGATAGCAGCAGAGTCCATCGTTCTAACATGTCCGAAACACCGATCTGGTAAAGCAGGAAAAGCACAGCAAACGCTGCTATTGTCCCGAGTACGAACCCGATTACAGCCAACTTTCTCTTCCTGGTGAATACATACACAGTGATTGCAGTAACAAATCCGTGCAAGGCGAGCACCACAACAGGTGCCAGAAGAAGTACGATTATTGTTCGCCCTCCAAAATCGGACATTTCCAGGTCAAGCGAAACATCTGAGTCCGCAATCACGATCTTTTCGGTATCTGAAGCATGACCGCCATACAGATTGTCATATCGCTCTGCTTTGACACCATAAACACCCTTTGGGAGTTCGATGGAATAAAAGCCGTTTTCATCGGTCGTGCAAGAGCTCACTAATTCCTCGGTTCCATAACGATAGATATGGGCCCGTACATAACTGGCAGGTTCGCCTTTGTATGCGACACTGCCCGATAGGATCCGTACGGATTTCCGTATTGTTAGTTGAAGGTTGTAAAACTCAAAGTCGTCATAATTACTTCCTTCCGCATCGCCTCCGGATGTGATTCTTATGGTGTTTATCCCGGATTTTAAAATGCTTGGATCAACCGGGATTACAATATCTATCGCGCCATCATCCGGAGTTTGTTCCGGGATATTGTCGTTGATAGTCTGTGTGTGGTCAGGAACGGGGACATGGACATGGTCGTTAAGGGTCACGATCCACATTTCATTCAGGTAAACCTCGTCCAAAAATTCATCTGTCGGACCTGGGACAACGCTTTTAGTTGTCAATCTGAGTTCCGCACCCGTTATATCTGCCTGAGAATCCAGATTGAAAGTGGTGGTGTAAACCAGACCTTCCGGTTCTCCCGGGGTCAATTCTTCTTTAAAATCATCTCCAAGATGGTGATGTGCAGGATATATAAACACCTCTGTCGCAGATGCAAGCGAAATGGCTGCAAATAATATTATTGCAGTGAACAATAAATTCTTTACAATCTTGTCCATGGTTTTTCCGCCTCCTGTTTCGTACTCATCTTGTTTCATCGCTTCTTCAACCATCCTCATATCTTTCACTCATGCCGCAGCGCATCCACGGGGTTCATCTTCGCAGCCTTGTACGCGGGAAACGCCCCTGCGATCAGACCGACCCCGACAGAGACGCCGAATCCGACCACGATCAGCGAGATTGGAAATACGTTTGGTAGACCTATTATGCTCGTTGCGCCGTAAGCTCCGACAACTCCAAGGAGTGAGCCAAGCATTCCTCCGAAGAGTCCGACTACTGCCGACTCCACGACAAAGAGCGAAAGAACATCCCTGCTCGTGAATCCAAGCGATTTCATCAGCCCGATCTCATTTGTCCGCTCGCTAACCGTTACAAGCATGATGTTTGCAATCCCGATCGAGCCAACGACAAGCGAGATCAGTGCAACGGCTGTCAGGAGTGCGCCGATCGCGTCAGCCCAACCGCCCGTCTTCTCCAGAAGTTCGGTCTGCGTGGTTATCGCGTACGGTTTCGCATCTTTATCGTCCATGTCACGCTTGGAGACCCCAAAGTTTCTGGCGAGCCGCTTATCCATCTCTTCTGCAGTTTCTTCCACTGTGTCGAGGCTGGCTGCTGATGCAAAGAATGCGCTGTAGTCGTTCTCTCCTGTTAGCGCAATCATCGTATCGATCGGGATTAGGATGTCGTTATTCGGAGTTGCACTCGGATCGCCGAAGAAATTAACCTCCTCAGTGATCCCTTTCACCTTAAATTTCCTGGTGACTGATGTCCCGTCGTCCAGCCGGAACGTTAGATCGATCGAGTTCTGCAAACCAATCTTCCGGTCAAACTTATCGTTTGCAACATTGCATCCAAGAACTACCGCGTACCGATCTTTGTCTGTAAAAAAAGATCCCTCGCCCATCTTCATGTTGCGAACTTCATAACAATCTTCAGAAACTCCCTCGACAGTGGCGATCCTGGACTCGGACATGTATTTTACCTCAGCAGATCGCCATATTATAGGAGACACGCTCGCAATGCCCGGGGTATTCTTTATCAGTTTCAGTTCGTTATCAAAGAAGAGATTATCTTCCTTACCCTCTATGATGATGAAGTTCGTGCCGATCGAGCCAAGCTCGTCTGCGAAGTACTGGGTAAAGCTTGCACCGAGCGCGACGTTGGCAACGACTGCTGCAACGCCGATGATGATTCCAAGAGCGGTCAATGCAGATCGCATCTTGGCGCTCGTGATGCTGCCGATTGCGATCTGCACCGATTGTACCGGGTTTATCATTGTGAATCAGCTCCTGATTGACTGGATTTTAGTTCTTTCGTCTCTTTCTGCGGTAGACACCGGCTCCAACAACGACCACCAGAAGCAGCGCTGCGCCGATCATGACAGTACTGGAATTACCCTCCGGAACTGCAGGTTCGATCTCGATCACCCGGTTGTTGATGACCCGCTCATGCTGGTTGTTGCCGTTTCGGTACTCTGCATAGAGGTGGAGCTCGGTATCGTCTGATGAATTTCCTGTAAACTCGACCTTATTCCCGGCATCTGCGAGCTTGGTGATCTCTGTATTTCCTGTAACCTCGCAATCGAACTCGATTGTGAAGAGTTCGTCAGGCTCCATTGTTCCGATGAAGTACTCAGTCGGCGTAAACGTGATGCCTTCTGCCCGCGGTTCGATGCTCACGGACGTAAACATGCTTGAGTGCGTATTTGCGACGTCAAACTCGATCTTGCCCCCGTCACAGGCGAGTTTCAGCGGCTTGGACGGAATGATCTTAATTCCAGCGGATTCGACCCTGATGGGTATATTCCACTTTGCATTGTATGTGTGGGAACTGCCAGTGAGCGCGAGGTTCAGATGCTCGGTTCCATCCGCTGCGTCATCGCTAACCCGCACGTTATATGAGATCTCGATTGAGTCATCAGGCCCGAGAACGCCCATATTCCGGTAGGATTCGGTCGTAACAACGATTCCATCCGACCCTATGAGTTCTATCTCATTTAACTGCGCATTGGTGTCGTAATCCTTCCCGTTGATCGTTACTGAGTACTGGGATGCGGTGTTTGTGAGTGTGATCGTCACAGTACCCTCGTCTCCGGGAATCAGCACTTCCGGGTCGGTCTTTATCGCTTCGAGCTTGAGCGTGCCCCTGCTGTCGAGGGTGTCTGTGCCCACCTTGATCTCAAAGTCCCTTTCAGACCATGTCGTGCCTTCATCGCCCTGGTACCTGATTGTGATCTCATGGGTTCCGGGTTTTGCGTCATCGGCTACGAAGAGCCGGTATTCGTACATCGCAGAGGAGTCTGCCCCGATGCTTCCCTTGTTCTGGCGGGCATTGCTGCTCGAGTCGAGTGTGAATGGATATTTCGGCATGAGTTCGATCGTCACATCCTCTGCTGTGCCGCCGCCCATGTTCTCGACGTTCACCCATAGATCCACGTACTTCCCGATCTCTGCCGGGTACGGCTCGTATCTCGTGATATCTACCTTGAGCGCACCTCCTGCCGCGGAGGCAGGGGTGATCGTGATTGCTGATGCGAGTATTGCGAGAACGAAGAGATGTCGTATCAGGTTTGCGATGCTTTGGGTCATGATACTACACCCCAGCGCTGGCAGCGCATTCCTGCCTGATCCGGATCGATCCGTGCTCGATTGTGATCCGGTACGCAGGGATGGTTGATGATCGGTGCTGCGCGGTGTCGATGCTCTCGTCCTGCTGATGCTGATGCAGCAGTGCCCTCTCGATGAGCCCCTCGAATGGATGTCCATCATGTAGTGGTTCGTTGTGGTTGTGGTGGTCGTGGTTGTTCATGTTGTTTACCTCCTTTTGTTCAGACTTGTCGATTAATCGACTGGTCTGATTGTATGGGTGTAAGTAATAGTACTTAAACATTTCGATTAATCGAAAGGTATTGTGGTGAAGAGTGATATCTAACAATAAAACGCAAATTCTGGTAGGTATGGAGGAATCCACCCTGCTGACGACCGGACTGTAGACTTCAGAGAACGGGTCCCGGCTGGAAGCGCAACAAAGAGTAAATCCGGAGCTTGGTTATCAAAATTTTGAAGGGTTGTTGTATTCAATTCTATCTATTTTGAATTTTGCATAACTTAAATTACCAGATTCAAGATTCCAGGTAGCCTCTAAGTAGAAAGGTACTTTCATACCATCGACAGTCCTGTAGTCGCCACAATAACCTGTGAAGTTCTCAAGGGCATTATCTTTGTATCTTTTTGTTTTGAATTGAGTAATCTGCCCTTCTTCATTAAAACAGAAAACACCTTCAATAGCCAGGTTTTTATCAGTAAGAATCACTTTTGCAGAATTGTTATCTATCGGTTCCCATTTTAAATTCCCTGAGGGTAATAGTGCCGTAGGAAACAAAGTGGCTTCACCTACCCATCTGAGAAGTTCACCTTGATCGGTTTCTCTTCCCTTTGCATCAACAATTTTTATGAGAGATAATAATTTGACTTTAAGATTTCCCGTACCGTCAATATAGATATCTTTTGCCGAAAATAACGGAACTCTCCCAAACCAGACAAATCCTGGCTTTTGCACTGTGAAAT
>DAOURL010000158.1 GCA_030625165.1 Methanosarcinales archaeon
CCATGTATGCCACCCCCAGGCAGCCGTTCTGTGAGATGCGACCCTTATAAACCCCGCGCCACCTGCTACCAGTGCCCTCATTTTATCAACCGATCAGTTCTTTGACCCCACGTTCCAGCGAATATTCAGGAGTGTAACCAAGAACGTCTCTTGCCCTCGTTATATCCGCAAGCGTATGCCCCACATAATTCTTCAAAGGATTTTCGATGTGCTGTGGCTCGATCTCTGTACCAAGTTCGTCATTCAGAAGTCTTACGATATCATTGAAACTGTGCGACTCGCCTGTTCCGACGTTGAACACGCCGAATATGTCTTTTTTCATGGCAAGCATACATGCTTGAACCACGTCCTTAACAAACACAAAATCCCTTGTCTGTTCGCCATCGCCATATATGACCGGAATTTCGCCTTTCTGCATCTCCCAGAGGAATTGCGAGACGATATTTGCGTATATTCCCTTTGAGCGCTCATTGGGACCATAAACCGAGAAAAATCGCAATCCGATCGAATTCACACCATATAACCCATGGTATAATTCCGCAATCCGCTCAATACACAGTCTCGCCTCTGTGTAGTAGTCAGTGACCCCAATCTTCGCATCCTCCCTATGTGGGGTGGGCACTCCATTGTACAGCGAGGAAGACGACGCAAATACGACCTTCGCACCTACATCCCTTGCAAACTCGAATACACTGATAGCATCATTGATTGCTGAGCCCACAAGTAGCGGATTCTCCTTGTACATTGGCGATGAAGACGGTATGCCAAGATGAACGATGGCGTCAACGCCAGAGTCCGGCATCCGGCTGCGGATATTGCCGCATGAATCCTCAATTAGGTCTATCTCGCTTTTCACGTCCTTCAGGTTGTCTATGTTTCCGGTATGGAGATTATCCAGCACCGTGACATCATGTTCATCGACCATGGCAGATACTATATTGGATCCAATAAAACCTGCTCCGCCAGTTACCAGTATGCTCATATGCCTCATATTTGCACCAGTAATAAATATACCTTGTTGTGTCGATGGGCGTGGGAACTCCTGCATTTTTAGGAGCTTCTTAACCTTTCAAACTCACGCTTCCATACCACCCAACAAACCTTCTGACCCCTTCCTGCTAATTTCTGTATATATCATCCACACTTCTCCTTACAATCTCCCCCTCATGCAGGGGTTTTGAACATCTTCTTCCGGCAATAATTCCGAGATCCCTTCCATTTATTCCACCGCCTGATGTGCGAGGAGGTTCATTCCAGATGAAACAAACCTTCCTATGGGAGAGAAGACTTTACCAGAGAAACAAAACTTTATCATCTACTTATCATCTCCTCGATTTCCAATAAAACATCCTTCAATCCGACTTCTTTCGATCGTCTCAGTACCTTCTCTCCTTTTACATGTTTATGGTGCGGATAAGTAGTGATCTCCGGATGATGGGGGCATTATCATACCTAAAAACCATTTCGTCATTTACATTCGCCAAATGAAATCTATACTTCAGGCGAATCATCTTATCTCTCTTTATATCTATCAGTTCCATAAATTGAAGTGTAGAGCCATCGAGCATCCCCAATATCCCATGAACTATTCCAATACTTCTCGATTTTACCTCATATTCAACATCTACGTTTTCAACGAATATTGAACTTCTTATGAGGCTTTGAATCTCTGAGAAGTAGTCTATCACCTGCATGACTCGAGCATCCTCTCGACGACGATGCGCTCTTTCTCAAGAAATCCAAGTGCTTCGTACTCAGCCGACCATAGCATAGCATCCTGGTCGTCCCCGGCAAGTCCTTTCTCGAATTTTTCAAAAAATTCTTTGCTACCCATTCCTTTTCTCTCTTCAAAATCTCTCAGCTTCTTTGTTGTTTCAAAGATGCTCCGGTCCAGCAAAAGCTTTTTTCTATTGAATAATTGCCCCAACACGTCAATCGCCGCCACAACATCAGGAACCTCCAGCTTATCACGCCCATATAATCGCCTCATATCCGTATTCTATAGTTCGTTGATTCTGATACCCCTTATACTAAAGTTTTTGTAAATATACTCAATAATGCAAAATGGCAAACAAACAACCTTCAATCGATCCCGATCACATCGAAACCATCCATCAACAGTCGTTCTGTTAGATGGGATCCTATGAACCCTGCACATCCTGTTACCAATGCTTTCATCTCATCACCTGTAGATAATTCTTAATCGTATCTCTTAAATCCTCTCGTTCCAGCGCAAAATCGATGATTGCTCTTATATAATCGGCTTTATCCCCTGCATCGTATCGCTTTCCTCTGAACGTGTATGCACAAACACCCTCCCGATCAATAAGCATCCTTATGGCATCGGTCAGTTGTATCTCGCCCCCAAACCCGGGTTCTACCTCCTTGATACACGAGAATATAGCGGGCGTAAGGATATATCTCCCGATCGCACCCATATTTGATGGTGCATCGCGCGCGTCTGGTTTTTCGATAATGTCCTCGACGCGGTAGATCAACTCATCGATCTTGCTGCCTTTTATGATCCCGTATTTGCTCACGTCACTGACCTCTTCCACTGCCAGCACAGAGCGTTTATGCGTCGTGTAAACGTCCATCAACTGCTTTATGCAGAGCTCTCCCCTGATGATGTCGTCGCCAAGCAGAACAGCGAATGTTTCATCGCCGACGTGCTTTTCTGCCCGCAGCACTGCATCTCCAAGCCCCTTTGGTTCTTTCTGTCTTATGTAATGGATATCTACCATCGAAGAGATGTCCCTTACTTCCTTTAGTAATGCATCCTTCCCATTTTTAAGGAGATGGCTTTCAAGTTCCGGAGACGTGTCAAAATAGTCTTCGAGAGCCCGTTTACCTCTACCCGTGATGATTAGAATATCATCGATGCCGGAAGCTACTGCCTCTTCCACAACGAACTGGATGATCGGCTTATCGATGATCGGAAGCATCTCCTTCGGCATCGATTTCGTAACCGGAAGGAATCTTGTTCCAAGCCCCGCAGCAGGAATTATTGCTTTCTTAATCATTTGCCTAAACCTCATACTCACGATCCATTAACATTTTCATATCATTTCATCCCAGATAACCAACCGGGTAACAATCCCAATAATCATCGCAACGGTTATGCTTAAAAGAGTGCCAATTAAATAGTATTCAGCCATATTCCTAGCCTCCAGTTCACTCGAATCTCGCAAGAGAGATCACAACGAATACAGAGATAAAATCCATCCTATCACCACATCCTGTTAACCATTTTTAGTTCAATTTCCATTTCGAACCATTTCCAGTTCAATGCTTCCTTGGATTTCATGTCCCCAGTCAGGACGACATACATATCCCGCGGCGCCCCAATCATCGCATCACAACCTCTCCGGGACGCGTGCTCATTCCAGCCGCCATCATCACGCCGACGTTGATGCTCGTATTGATCCCGGTATGCACACCGTCCCCCATGACCACGCCAAGTTTTCTCCTGCCGGTGTCAACAGACTCGCCTTTCACAACCGCACGGATGTTCCTGCCGTCATGTCGCAGGTTTGCAATCTTCGTTCCAGCGCCGAGGTTGCAGCCACGCCCGATTACGCTATCCCCGACATAACTGAGATGACCGATGTTTGTTCCGTCCATTACGATGCTGTTTTTGACCTCAACAGCATTCCCGATGCGCACGTTATCGCCTATAGCCGTACCAGGTCTTATAAAGCAGTTCGGACCGATATCACAGTTCTCCCCGATGATCACAGGTCCTGTGATGTAAGAGCCGTTTCTGATGATGCTACCCTTCCCGATCCGAATATTGCCGTGTAATGTGGCGTAGGGCTCGATATTGCCGAGAATCTCGCCATCGATGCCAGCAAGCAGATATTCGTTTGCATCCAGCAGGTTCCACGGTCTTCCAATATCGATCCATGTATCGAGCATCGAGTAGCCGATATCGAGATCGCTTGCAAGCGCATTTATGGAATCCGTGATCTCGTATTCCCCGCGTACCGATTCCCCGGTCTCCCTGATGGCATCGAAGATGGTATCAGGGAAGAGGTAGATCCCTGCATTCACCAGATTCCCGGCGGCATGGTCTGGTTTCTCGATGAGCCTGGCGACCCTGCTGCCATCGGTCTTCACAACGCCGTACCCCGCGGGATTCTCCAGTTCCTTCGTTGCAAGGACGATATCCTCCTCCCGTCCGATGAGAACGCGGAGATCAGGCGGCGTAACGATCGCATCGCCGTTTAAGACGAGGAATCGACCCCCCACAGATCGAGAAGCCATTTCTATTGCATGGGCGGTACCGAGTTGCTCTCTCTGCTCCACGTAATCGATACGGACGCCAAGGCGGCTTCCGTCCCCAAAATACTCCCTGATAACATCGCCCATGTAACCGACCACGCAGACAAAATCGTTGATACCTGCATCCCGCGCAGCCACGATGATATGCTCAAGTATCGGCACGTTTGCAACCGGCAGCATCACCTTCGGGCATGATGCCGTAAGCGGACGCATTCTCGTCCCTTCACCTGCTGCGAGGATCACTGCTTTCATCGATAGCTCCTTTTACGATTTTATGTATCTCATG
>DAOURL010000254.1 GCA_030625165.1 Methanosarcinales archaeon
CCACAAAGGTTATATCGGAGCTATGCGCCAAACCTGATGACGTTGGTTTTCCACTGCTGTGTTGAGAACCAACACACAAGCATCCCGTCATAAGATGTGGATTACAAACCAACGTCGCCATTTTATTTATGAAAATATTAAACTCGATGTACGGGCAGGCAATCGGCGACATGCTCGGTGAGCCGGTTGAGGGTCTCACCCGCGAAGAGATCGCAATGCAGCACCACTCTATCACAGGTTTCATAAGCCCGCCATCGATCACCGACGACACGATCATGACGCATCTCGTTGTGCGGTCGATCTGCGAGACCGGGCGAGTGGATCGCCGGCATATCGCACAGACCTTCCTTCGGAACCGTGCGCGCATACCGCGAATGGGACCGACCACGGCTCAAGCACTATTCGGACTTGCAGAGGATCCCGATTTCACACCGACCACAGGAACGACCGATGGCGCGGCAATGCGCGCTCCTGCGATCGCATGGCTATTTCCAGCGGATCTGGTCATCCCAAACGCCATCGAATCCTCGCTTGCAACGCATGGCGCACCGGTTGCGATCGCTGGTGCATGTGCGATTGCGTGCGCTGTGTCCAAGGCGATTGCTGGCGCGGATATCGGTTCGGTCATACGCGCTGGTGTGCATGGCGCCCGCGAAGTATCCGCAGATTTCGCATCCCTTATTCTGGAGGCAGTCTCGCTTGCATCCGTGGGATCGCTCGAAGACGCCATCGACATCACCGGATGTGGGATCGAGACTGAGGAAGCAGTGCCCGCGGTCTTTGCGATCATTTCGAAGCATCACGATTTCAGAAGTGCTGTTCTCGCCGCAGTGAATCTTGGCGGCGATGCCGACACCATCGCGGGCATGGCAGGCGCGATCATAGGCGGCATGTCGCATGAGTTGCCCCGCGACTGGATCGATGCTTGCAAAGGTCAACCGGAGGCGATGATCCTTGAGTCGTGGAGGTGCGTTTCACGCTTCACAGACTCCACCGGTCATCGAGCGGGAACATCTCATTGATCCAGATCAGGGTCTTTTTGTCGTGGATGATCCGGTATATCCTCGAGAGCACCGTACAGTCCTTGCCAAATGCGCTGTTCTTCAGATTCAGAACTCCGATCTCCACAATCTCCCTCCTCGACTCGATGTTGTGCTTCTGCATGATGCGCCCGATCGGGATGTCTGCACGCATCAAGTCCTCTTCCAT
>DAOURL010000190.1 GCA_030625165.1 Methanosarcinales archaeon
ATCGGCAGGACGCGGCATAAGTCGTGCACGGTTAAGGGCGTTTCCATGCTTGGGCTTGAGTGCGAGTTTATGACGAATTTTGCGATTCCTGATTATCTGGGGCTCGGGAAGTCGGTTTCGAGGGGTTTTGGGGCGGTTGTGGGGATGGGAAAGGATGAATACAGATAACATTCACATCAAAATTAACCGGGATGCTTGACGTGGGATCAACCGAGACTGAAACCAAAAAGGTGACACCAATGAATGAATTATACGTAACATTCCCGAAATCGCTGGAAATCACATTGAACAAATCCGAATCCGAGACTGCCAGCACGATCAAAGAGATTGCTGCACTGCACCTCTACAAAAACGGCACAATCTCACTCGGCAATGCAGGCGAGATCCTGGGACTCTCGAAACAGGAGATAATGCATCTGTTGAGCATCAGAAGAATCCCGATCAACTACACCACAGACGATCTGAATTCGGATCTAGAAACACTGGACCGGGTGCTGGGATAACCATCGTCTCAAACTCATCACGACCATGCAACTCGTATTAAACACCCGCGGATCGTACCTCAAGAAGAGCAAGAACTGCTTCCTCGTGAAGACTGACGATAAAGCATTCGAGGTCTCGGCAAACAAAGTCGATTCCGTCCTGATCACCACCGCAGCAACGATCACGACCGATGCAATCAAATTCGCAGTTGACAACAACATTGATATCGTATTCCTTGACCATTTCGGGGATCCTTATGGCAGGGTCTGGCACAGCAAACTCGGGAGCACGACGCTCATCAGAAGGCGGCAGCTTGAGATCTCAAGCACGGCAAAGGGGTTTAACATGGCGAAGAAATGGGTGTGGACGAAGATCGACAACCAGATCGATCTATTGAAGGATCTCAAGAAGAACCGCCCGGATACGAAGGAACAGGTCGAGTCTCACATCAAAAGCATGATCGGACTGAAGAACGAACTTGCAGCGATGAAAGGGGTCATGGAACAGAAGAGGGACCGGCTGATGGGGCTCGAAGGCATGTGCTCGCGGGAGTATTTCGGAGCCCTCGCACTCATCATGCCGGAAAAGTGGAGGTTCGGCAGGAGAAGCAGAAATCCTGCAGAAGACGGGTTTAACTGCCTTTTAAACTACGGATACGGAGTCCTCTACTCGAAGGTTGAGAAAGCGTGCATCATAGCGGGTCTCGACCCTTATGTCGGGATTACGCACACCGACAACTACAACAAGAAGTCATTTGTCTTTGATCTGATCGAACCGTTCCGCACACACGTTGACCGGACGGTTGTGTACCTCTTTTCAAAGAAGAAAGTGAAAGACGAGTTCTTTGATGCGGTCCCGGGTGGTTTTTTGCTGAACAAGGAGGGAAAAGCTGTGCTTATCCAGGCGATCAACGAGACGTTCGAGAAGAAGATACCGTATCGTGGCAGGAATGTCAAGACCGGGAACACGATCCAGTACGAGTGCCACAGGATTGCCAATGGTCTGATAAAAGGAGGGTGAAAAGGTAAATGCTGGTCTGGGTGATCTACGATATATCGGAGGATAAAATCAGAAACAAGGTGAGCAGGTTCTGTCTCGATTACGGTCTGTACCGGGTGCAGAAGAGCGTCTTTCTCGGAGACCTGAACGGGAACGAGCGGGATTCCATTGCATTGCAGTGTGAGGAGGTCGTCGATCTCGATACCGATTCTGTGTACATCTTCCCGATGGACGACAAGTCATTCAAGAAGGTTAAACTGATCGGGCAGGCTTTTGATAAGGATCTGGTGAGCGATGAGGTTATCACAAAGTTCTTTTGAGGTGTAGTCGAATGTCCGGGTCTGAATCCGAAATCATGATCACGATCTCTGACGTGCTCGAATTCCTGTTCTGCCCCCGGTTCACCTATTTCATGCACTGTCTCGACATCTCGCAGCATGAGGAGATGCGGTACAAGGTGCTGAAAGGGCGCGATGTCCATGAGAAGAGGCGTATCACGAACATCGATTACGCGAGGAAGAAGATCGATTGCGTGCGTAAGGAACGACAGGTATTTATTGCGTCAAAGAAGCATCACATCAAGGGGATTGCTGATGAGGTTCTGTTTCTCGGGGACGGGGCGGCTGCTCCGCTTGAATATAAGTTTGCAGAGTATAAGGATCGGATTTTCAAGACGTATAAGTACCAGCTGGTGCTTCAGGCGCTGATGATCGCTGATAACTACGGTGTAGATGTGGATAGAGGATATATCTGCTATACGCGGAGCAACAATCTGGTCAAGCAGATCGATTTTACGAAGAGGGATTTTGATAAAGGTATTGAGATAATTATGGATATTCTGGAGGTTCTTGAGAAGTGTTTTTATCCGGAGAAGACGAAAGATAAAGTTAAATGCGTTGACTGCTGCTACCGCAACATCTGTGTATGATGTTTCGGGATTTGTGCAGCGGTCTTGTATTTATAAGCGGTTCGATAGAAACGCAACAAGAAATTGAGTCGCGAAAAAGAGACCCGCAGAAGCGATATTTCGCCGAAACAGTGGTCTGGCGCGCAGTGTCGCAGGGCGGCATCCAATAAAACAAGGATTGAAACCATTATCGATGGTTGGGGTAAAAACTCAATCTGAGGATAGTCGCAGGGCGGCATCCAATAAAACAAGGATTGAAACTTGTCGGCTGCTCCAATCCCAATGTCCGGAATTCTTAGTCGCAGGGCGGCATCCAATAAAACAAGGATTGAAACTATAACGACCCTCGTGGGTCGAAGCAGCCACCCGGAGTCGCAGGGCGGCATCCAATAAAACAAGGATTGAAACAGTTGTAATACGTCCGGTGGGTTTGCGATTATGGGGGTCGCAGGGCGGCATCCAATAAAACAAGGATTGAAACCAATCAAAATACCCAGATGCAGGCGTATGGAAATTTGTCGCAGGGCGGCATCCAATAAAACAAGGATTGAAACTGTTAGTGGCTATTGGTATACAATGCGCTGGTTATGGTCGCAGGGCGGCATCCAATAAAACAAGGATTGAAACTTAAAAAGATGGCTGCGCAGTGGTTGTTTTTGGGTGTCGCAGGGCGGCATCCAATAAAACAAGGATTGAAAC
>DAOURL010000157.1 GCA_030625165.1 Methanosarcinales archaeon
GGAAATTCGAACCAGATACCTAAATCCGACATGGATCGAAGGGATGATGGGCGAGGGTTATGCCGGCGCAAGGGAGATGACCAAGTTTGTGGAGTATCTCTGGGGCTGGGAAGCGACCATGTCAGACCTGATCACCGATGACATGTGGCAAGGGGTGTACGATGTGTATGTGGGCGACGCATACGGCGGAGAGTACGGTATCGACATCGGCAAGTTTGCAAGTGAGCACAATCCTTATGCATATCAGTCCATGACCGCACGGATGCTCGAAGCGATACGCCACGGGGGCTGGACTCCTTCGGCTGATGTGTTTGATGATGTGCTGAAAACGCTCGTCTCGGAGCATCTGGAATCTGTCGTCCAGGCAAATGGTCCCTGCTGCTGTATCAACTGCTGCGGAAATCCACTGCTTGATGAGTACATAGCAGGACTCATCACCAAGTTCAACATAGATCCGGATCTTGCCGAAAAGTACATGAAGATACGGGCTGATGCCGCAGGCAAGACCATCGCGCCGTCAGACTCAGGCGGTTCAAGTTCAGGGGGAAGCAGCACACATCCGCCAGAACAGGGCGAGACGTCATCCACTGCCTCAAACGAGACCACCGCCGAAGGCGGGGTCGGCACGAATGTTGACCAGCCGATGAACCCGTCCAAACAATCCGAGAGCAATTATGTGGAAGGATCCGAGATGGAAGTCGAGACCTCGAAGAAATTCAACACAGGACTCTCATTCTCTGGCGCTCCGATGATCGGGATGATCCTCGTGATCGCGCTGATGGTCATCATCTATTGGGGTTACCGCAGGCGGCGGTGACCCCGCCACCATTTTTTTCGATCGGTAGGGCAGGAACAGTTAAGTTATAGTAGATTATTTGGATATACCATTCGGACCGTCCGAGTCAAAATAACAAACAATATGGAGGCATAATATATGAATACAAGAACTGCTATAAAAATGATAACCGTGCTGATAATGGTGCTGCTTGCGCTCGCCATGGTAGGAACCGCAGTTGCCGATGCCGAGCCGCACGTAGATATCGCAATCGTTACAGGCTATAAAAGCCACCAGATCCCACTGGAGCACGTGACAACGGAGATAAACACAAACGCAAGCTTGAACATCACGACATCCTATTATCTTTCGGATATTGTGATGTCAGAGGACATCGACCTCGGTGGGATGGATGTAATCTACATCAATATGATCAGTCCACAGACCGCGATGAAGATAGAACTCACGATCAACGAAGCCATAGTAAACGGGGCGGTGGTCATCGATGACAACACACTCTTAAATGAGAGCATTCCCGACACTCACGATCCTGATGATGTCAGGAAGGTGCTTGATTCCTACTGGACGAACGGAGCATACAACGAGACCAATCTCGAGAACCTGATCTTCTACCTTGCTTATGAGTTCTGCAACAGAACCGATCTTGTCGTGGGTGCCCCGATCGAACTTCCAGTTCGAGCGATCTATCACCCCGATATGCCGGGATGGTTCTGTGAGGGCCTGGACGAGTACCTTCTGTGGTATGGGAACCGGACTGATGGCGGGTATGTGTATGACGCAAACATGCCAACCGTAGGAATTGCCTTTTACAAGAGCTATTACCCATTCCAGATTGAGCCGGTCGATACGCTCGTTCGGGAGTTTGAATCACGTGGTATCAATGCGCTCCCATTCTACTCAACAAGCAGAAAAAGTAAGTGCGATCTCTACCTGAAACCGGGCGATGAAGCTCTCGTAGACGCCATCATATCATTCACCTATTTCAGTCTCAAATTTGATCCCGAAGGTGTTGGCGTGCCTGTGATGAACGCAGTCATAAACAACTACATGAACAGGACTGAGTGGGAGGAGAGCAGCCATCCGCTGCCCACGAATAAGATGATGAAGATTGATCTTTCTGAACTTGCGGGAGTCATTGATCCGATCGTCATGGCTGCAACAGAGGTTGATCCGGAAACTGGCATACAGCAGACTCAAACCATCGATTATCAGGTGGATTGGCTCGTGAACCGCACGATCTCCCAGATAAACATCAGGGAAAAGGCAAACAACGACAAGAAGGTTGCGGTCATCTATTACAACCATGGTGGTGGGAAGGACAATATCGGCGCATCGTATCTGGATGTTGCGCCGAGTATGTGCAACCTGCTCGATAATATGAGCGCTGTCGGTTACGACGTGAATACGACTCTTGTGCCGAACAAGACCGCTCTCATAGAGACGATGCTTTCGCAGGGCATCAATGTCGGAACATGGGCGCCCGGTGTGCTTGAAGAACTTGTCAGCACCGGAAAAGTAGGACTGATCCCAAACGCCACCTACGAGGCGTGGTTCATGGAACTGCCCGCAGGGAGGCGGGAAGAGGTGCTTGAGAGATGGGGTCCGCTGCCGGGTGAGATCATGGTCTGGGAGAATGAGACCGGGAAGTATCTTGTCATCCCGAAGATCGATCTCGGGGATAACGTGATGCTTGCACCGCAGCCCACCCGCGGCTGGCTACAGAACAACGAGGCGCTCTACCACGACAAGGAGCTAGCCCCGCATCACCAGTACATCGCGTTCTATCTCTGGCTTCAGAAGGAGTACGAGGCTGATGTGATCGTCCATTTCGGGCGTCATGGAACGCAGGAATGGCTGCCTGGAAAACAGTTCGGACTATCCAGATACGATTGGCCCTCGATCATGGTTGGTGACATGCCTGTTGTATACCCGTACATAGTGGACGGACTTGGCGAGGGGATTCAGGCAAAAAGGCGGGGAAGTGCTGTAATCGTTGACCATCTTGTTCCGCCGGTCATCGCTGCCGGGTTGTATGGCAATTACTCAGAGCTTGCAGATGAGGTGCTTGCGTATGAGCTACAGGTCGCAAATCCCACACTCAAAGCACATCACAGGGCAGAGATAATCAATCTGACACAGGAACTCTACATTGACGAGCGGCTGGGCATTGATCTGACCCCGTTTGCACAGAATCTGACTGCGAACCAGACAGAGTTTGAGGAGTTCTTAGAAGATCTGGAACATCTGCTTGATGATCTCCGGAGTATTTCGATGCCTTATGGACTGCACATTCTCGGAACATCACCGCATGGCGACAAACTCGTCGGTATGGTGAACTCGATGCTTGGTAATTCGTTTGCAGATGATGTCAGACCATTCAATGACTCCGAGGATGCGACGCTCACGCTGCTGGATCTCGTCATCAACCAAGGGCTCTCGATCTATGATGCGCAGATCGAGGTTATGGGCACGAACTCAACAAGCGTCGAGGCGCATCTTGAGAATGCGCTTAACTACGCCCAAAACCTTGCAGAAGGCGATAACGAGGTGTCGGCAGTCCTCGATGCACTCGACGGTGAGTTCATAGCACCTAATCTCGGCGGAGATCCTGTGCGAACGCCTGATGCACTTCCAACCGGACGAAACTTCTATGCGTTCGACCAGCGCAAACCGCCGACCAAAGCGGCATGGGAACTTGGTAAGGATATGGTGAACCAGACGCTTGCGATGCATCTTGCCGCTCACAACGACACATATCCGATGAAGATGGCGTACATCCTCTGGGCTTGCGAGACCACACGCCACGAGGGTGTGATGGAAGCGCAGATACTGTATCTGCTTGGCATAGAGCCGGTCTGGGATAAAGGAAAGGTTGTGGATGTCGCAGCCATCCCATCCGAATCGATGAACCGCCCGCGTATCGATGTTCTGATTGTGGTATCAGGACTCTACCGGGACATGTTCCCTGATAAGATTGTTCTCCTTGACAGGGCTGTGCGGCTTGCTTATGAACAGAACGAGACTGCTGACTGTCCGAATTACGTAAAAGAGAATGCAGATGCACTTGCAGCGGCCCTGATGGAGGACGACCCGGCACTCAACGAGTCTGATGCTCTTGACCTTGCGCTGCTCAGAATCTTTGGCTGCGCTGACGGCACTTACGGAACAGGGCTTGCCAATGCAATCCCCGCCAGTGACACATGGAATAATACCGACGTTCTGGCGCAACTCTTCATAGACCGGATGGGGAACGCCTATGGAGGGGATATGTGGGGTGAGAGCGCAACCGACCTCTTCACGAGGAACCTTGCAGATGTCGAGGTTACGATGCATAGCCGGAGTTCGAACCTCTACGGTGCCTTTGACAACGATGACTTCTTCCAGTATCTGGGCGGACTGAATCTTGCTGTGACGTATGCATCCGGCGGGAATACGCCTGATTCGTATGTGACGAACCTGAGGGCGGTTGGCGGCGAGGAAGTTGAGACGCTGAGTGCTTTCATATCGGGCGAACTCTATGCCAGATACGCCAATCCCACATGGATCGAAGGGATGCAGAACCACGGTTTCGCAGGCGCAAGAGAGATGGCGGATTTTGTAGAAAACCTGTTTGGCATGCAGGTAACGAACCCCGATCTCATGGATTGGAATCAGGTCTGGGATCAGGTATATACGACATACATCACCGATCCTGCAATGAGTGATTGGCTTAAACAGAACAGCCCATACGCATACCAGTCCATGACCGCCCGGATGCTTGAAGTGGTGCGCAAGGGCTACTGGGACG
>DAOURL010000196.1 GCA_030625165.1 Methanosarcinales archaeon
CACGGCACGCATCGATGCTGCGCCCGGCGATGTCATCATGATGACAGAAGGCGCAGGAGGCGGTACGATCTCGACTGCTGCGCTCTACTACGAGATGCACGATGTCGTTGATGAGACGATCAACATCACATTCATAGAGGCGTGCGAGGCGCTCTTTGCGGCGGATCTACCGGGAAGGATCCATGCGATGACCGACGTCACCAATGGAGGGGTACGCGGCGATGCCAAAGAGATATCGAGAACTGCCAGAGTGAAACTGGTCTTCTTTGAAGAGAAGATGCGAAATTTAGTGAATCCGAAAGTTCTTTCGATGCTTGAGTCGCTTGAGATCGATTATCTTGGGGTGTCGCTCGATGCGCTTCTCTTGATCGCGCCGCCTGACGCTGCAAGCGAGATTATGGACGTGATCAGAGGTGCAGGGGTCAGGGTCGATGTGGTTGGCGAGGTATGTGAGGGCGAAGGGGCTGAACTGGTCATCGATGGCGAGGTCTGCGATTTCACGCCGCGATTTCGGGAGTCTGCATACACCCCGATCAAGAAACTGGTCGGCGAGGCAGCGCCAGAGGATTACGAGCGGATGTGTGCGGCTGTTGACCATGCAGCGGCGGAGGCGGCGGAGAAGAGGGATCGAGTGGTGGCAAGGGTGCGAGGCGCGTAAACTTGGTACTGGTGTCGGTGCAGAGGGGGGTTTGGGGTTCAGCCAATCGCGGCGGTTAAGTTTTTATGGTAGGGAGTTGGTTTGATGAATAACACCAGGGATGTGATTCTTGTGAACAGATGTAACCAAAGCGATGAATTCCGAACTGTTTTGCCAGCAAAGATGTGTGTGCAGGTTCTTCTGATCCTGATGCTCGCAGCCGCCGCGGTGCTCGTGGTGGGCGCAGGTGTGGGCGCGGCTGCGACGTGGTATGTGGATGATGGCGGCGGCGCGGGGATAGATTTCACGAAAATACAGGATGCGGTCAGTAATGCAAGTGCAGGGGATACGATTTATGTGTACGAAGGAATGTACAACGAACACGTGTTGATCCCCACATCGATAACGTTATCAGGGCAGAGCGAAAGCAATGTAACGATCGATGGTGACGGAAGCGGTGACTGCGTGCAGATAAGTTCTTCAGATGTTGCAATAAACGGATTTACGATCACAAACGCCAGTAGATATGGGATTCGTGCGGATTATTCAGATATAGCTATCGAGAATGTCACAATCACTGCTAACGGTGGTCATGGCATCTACTTTGTTCATGGGAAAAGTTTCACGATTCGGAACAGCATAATCGATGGAAATGCTGGCGGAATAATATATTACTATGCCGCTTCTGGTGATGCTATCGTGGAAGATAACACCGTCACCAACAATGTCGGTTCTGGAGTACGCATCAGTCTTGCTGAAGGAAAGAGTGCCACTGTCAAAAACAACAAAATCGATAACAGTGCTGGCGGTTCCAGTGATGGAATGTATGTATACATAGCGGGTTCAGGCGGAGTGATGGACATTGAGAACAATCCAGTCACAAAAAGCGGACAGCGTGGAATTTATCTCAGAGGCGTTAGGGCTGGCTCCACTGTTGCGAACTTTACTGTTCATGATTCTGAGACATCCGGCATTCGTGCTGATGCATCAGACTTAACCATCGAGAACGTTACGGTCACCAACAGCGGGGGCAATGGCATTTACTTCTATTCCGCAAAAGATTTCACAATCAGAGACTGTACAATAGATGGAAATGCCGGCGGTATCATATATGCTGGAAATCGCGCCACCGGTGATGCTATTGTGGAGGATAACATAATCACCAACAATATTGGTTCCGGTTTACGGATTGGCCTTACCGAGGGGAAGAGTGCTACTGTCAGAAACAATAAAGTCGATAACAACGCCGGCGGTTCCAGTGATGGGATTTATGTTTACATCGCAGGCACAGGTGGGCTAATGACCATAGAGAATAATCCGGTCACAAATAGCGGAAGACGTGGGATTTACCTCAGAGGGGTCAGGAGGGGGTCAACTATCGCAGACTTTGCGGTCCAGGGTTCGTCAGGAGGGTCTGGGATTCGTGCTGATGCATCAGACATGACCCTCGAGAACGTCACGGTTACCGACAGTGATAATTATGGCATTTACTTCTATTCTGGAAAAGGTTTCGCGATTCGAGATAGTACAATCGATGGAAATGATTGGGGCGGTATAGTATGGCGGAAATCGCGCTATTGGTGATGCTATTGTGGAAGACACCACCATTACCAATAATATCGGTTCCGGGTTACGGATTGATCTTACCGAAGGAAAGAGTGCCACCGTCAGGAACAACAAGATCGATAACAATGCAGGTAGTTCCAGTGATGGGATTTATGTTTACATCGCAGGTACGGGTGGAGTAGCAACCATCAAAAACAATCTGGTCGAGGATAGTGGGCGGTACGGGATTTATCTGACCGGAGCAACGAATTCATCCGTTGCCGGCAATAGCGTCGTGAAAAACGGCTATGGAATGCGTTTGTATTCTTCGTCGGATAACCTGATCTTCCATAACAATTTCATCGAGAATGTCAATTACAACGCTAACGATGATAGCGATTCTAACTCCTGGGACGACGACTACCCCTCCGCCGGGAACTACTGGAGCGATCATGGCGGCGCCGATGATTTCAAGGGACCGGGTCAGAACCAGTCCGGCAATGATGGCATCATCGACACCCCGTACCCGATCCCCGGCGGAAGCAGTGTGGATCGATACCCGCTCATGCACCCATGGACTGGTGACACGCCACAGAAAGGCGACCTCAACGGCGACAACCAGATCACCCCCGCGGACGCCGCGATCGCGCTCCGTCTCGCAGCCACCGGCGCACACGACGACGCAGCCGATGTCAGCGGCGACAACCGCGTCACATCCCTCGATGCTCTC
>DAOURL010000255.1 GCA_030625165.1 Methanosarcinales archaeon
TCCAAGTTCGATCCCTTATTCGGTCCTGCGATCCTCTTTGGCGCGGGCGGAACCGCTGTCGAACTGTTCAGGGATCTGACACTCGGCTTTCCGCCACTGAACCAGGTTCTTGCACGGCGCATGATCGAGGATACCAAAATCTATAGTCTCCTGAAAGGATTCCGCGATAAACCGCCTGCGAACATACTTTTTATCGAGGAGACGCTTGTTAAAATATCGTACATGCTCATAGACTTCCCGGAAATTGTCGAGATGGATATCAACCCGATCTACGTGGACGATAAATCGATCATCGCGCTCGATGCACGTATCATCATCGACCCAAAGAAGGTCGGTCCTGCGATACCACCGGGAAAGCACCTCATCATCAGCAGGTACCCGACGAAATACCAGCAGAAGTGGGTTAACAAGGAAGGAATCGAGATAGTGCTCAGGGTGATCCGCCCGGAGGATGAGAAGCTCTGGATCGATCTCGTGAATTCATTCTCCAAGGAGACTGTGCGATACCGGTTCTTCGGACCGCAGTCCTTCGACCACAGCATGGCTGTGCGGTTCTGCAACATCGACTACGACCGTGAGATTGCGATTGCAGCGTTTGTAAAAGAGGATGGAGAGGTGCGGATGGTCGGCGTTGGAAGACTGATCACCGAGCCTGCTGAAGAGACCGCTGAGTTTGGGGAGGCGGTCACGGACCAGTGGCAGGGGCGCGGGGTCGGCGGGAAACTGCTGGACATGGTGATCGAGGTCGCAAGAGATTTCAGGCTACGGCGGATATGGGGCGAGGTGCTCTCTGATAACTCAAACATGCTCGGGTTATGCGAAAGCCGCGGTTTTGCGATAGAACATGGGCAGGAGCCTGGGATGATGCATGTGACACTGGAGCTGTGAGGGCTGCCACGGCTTATGCCGCTTGCGATCTTTTTGGCTCTCTGGTAATTCGCGAGTGCAAGCGTCTCGTAGATGAATTGTGCTGGTGTGATATTAAGTGCTTAGGGATCACGAATGGCACGAATAAACGAATATTAAATGAAATAAATTCGTGCCATTCGTTCATTCGTGAAATTCGTGACTGTGAGTGAAGCGAGCAGCGCCGGAGGCATAAAAACTGCCAGAAATAGACTAAATTCGTGATTTATCGCGAATGCACAAGTTTGGA
>DAOURL010000088.1 GCA_030625165.1 Methanosarcinales archaeon
TATCCTGAAAAACTGCAGAACCTGAGAAGTTCAGGGCTTGCTCCTGGTATATACTTGAGAAGCGCACACTTCTGCTCCATGCCACCGCGAAGTACAAGCCCCCGCTCCCCCCTCTTCGTGTAGTCCGTAAACGTCCTGATCTCGCACTCTGGGTAATCGATCCTGCCGATGGGTGACGCGTTGATCGACTGAAACGCATCCCTTCGTGAGGTGTGCATCTTCCGAACCCGTGTTCCGCGGTGGATCAGACAATAGTCGTCTGACGTGCTCCCGTGCATGACCACGCAGACCTCCGCGATGTCGCTTACCGCAACCGATGCGGCGCAGATCGCGTTCATCGCATTGTCGCTTGAGGGTCGGTCGGCGCTGCGCTGCGAACCCACGAGAACGATCGGAACCGGGGTCTCGATCATGAATGAAAGCGCTGCCGCGGTGTATCCCATGGTGTCGGTGCCGTGGGTCACGATCACGCCGTCTGCTCCGTTCTCGATCTCTTCTGCGATGGCACGCGCAAGTTCTGCCCAGTACTCGGCACGCATGTTCTCTGAGAGGATGTTGTAGACGACCCTTGCGCGGTAGTTTGCGATCTTTCGCAACTCCGGTATCGCATCGAGGACATCCTCTGCCGTGAACTGGGCAGTGACTGCTCCTGTGCGGTAATCGACCCTGCTTGCGATGGTTCCACCAGTCGAGAGTATCGCAACAGTCGGCAGATCGTCCCTGGGAACCCATTCTTGTTTTCTTTCCCTTTCGGATTCTCCGGATCCGGGCGCTCTCTTCTCGACCAGTTCGATCTGCGCGCCCTTGTCCACTCCAACGTTGTAACCGTTATCCAGTTTGATCACGATCCGACCGGTGGTGCTCGGCATCAGCACGCCTTCGTACGTCACGCAATCGGTTATAACGCGCACCCGGTCGCCCTGTTCCGGCTCCATGACAGATCAATCTCCAATCATGCAATCACTCTTCAACTGCAATCATCTCAAACTGGCTTGCAAGATTCCAGACGAGAGTGCGAGTGTGCATCGGCATGTTCGGGTCATTTGTGATCTTATTTAGAATATTAAGGCTGTTTGCAGCACGGAATGAGATCGATTCCTCTTCATTTGATAAATTTTTCTTTATTTCGTCTGCTGCATGCCGTATATTTCGGGGCACCGATGTATCGTTCAGGATAGTATCCAGAATAATATTGCATTGTTCAACTGTTTCTTTGATCGACATGGGCATCATCCATATTCCAATCTGTATGTGGTATATCCACACCATATCATATTTAAAGATGGGTGATCTATAGGGGGTTATGGATAAGATCGATGCCATGTCCAGATTGCTCGAACTTGGCGGTACGATGCTTGCAGAGCACTGCCTCCGCTGCGGTGCGCCGCTGTTTCGGTATCAGGGAAATGTCGGCTGCCCGATCTGCGATTTTAGAATGGTGGAGCCGGAAATGGGCGAAGTGAGCGGAGAGCGAGAAGATAGGGAAGATCGGGAAGAGAAGAGCAAGCCAGAAGGCGGGATAAAGACAGGAGCGTCACCGCTTGGAAGGATTATCTCGGACAAGGTCGCTGGGATCGCTGCTGATATGCAGAGCGAGACTGATCTGGGTCGCATTCGAGATCAGATGGATTGCATCGAGCGCGGGATCAAGATTCTCGGGATGCTTGGTCCGGATTGAGTGACTGCCCGTCTCAGCCGTCTGGTCGAGGGCGCGGACGGTTTTGGATCTGTATGGGATGGTGTATGACCAATTCTCGGGTGGAGCGGTCTCTGATGCGATAAAAAAATGTAGAGGTGTGTAAATGAAACTCACAACAGTCTATGATAACGAGGTATATCCGGAGGCATCTGCCACTGGACTTACGAGTGAATGGGGATTCTCCTGCCTGATGGAGGTATCCGGTGCGCGGATACTCTTTGATACCGGCGGGGACGGATCGATTTTGCTGCGCAACATGGAAAGACTGGGAATTGACCCCGAAGACCTTGCAACGATTGTACTCTCGCATGAACACTGGGATCACACCGGAGGCTTGTCCGACCTCCTCAGGACGAACCGCGATGTCGAGGTCTATCTACTGGAGTCGTTCTCGGAGTCGTTTAAGAACAAGATCAAAAATCCAGTGGTAGTGGTACGCGAACCAGCAAAGATATGCGATCGGGTGCACACCACTGGAGAACTTGGCACATCCATAAAGGAGCAGTCACTGGTGCTGGAAACGAAAAGTGGCATGGTTGTCATCACAGGATGCGCACACCCCGGAATCGGGGAGATCATGGACGCAGCATCCGGATTAGGGAGGGTATGCGGAATCATCGGGGGATTTCATGGGTTTAGCGATTATCACCTGCTGAATGGAGTGGAATTTCTCTCCCCGTGCCACTGCACCCAGCATCTAAGCGAGATCGTCTCACGATTCCCGGACGCATACCATAAGAACGGCGTTGGTAGGGTGTTTACCTTTGAGTAACATGAGCCACCTATTTGGTCCTGTGCCGTCCCGCAGGCTCGGGAGGTCGCTTGGTCTGGATATCACACCGTACAAGACCTGCACGTTCGATTGCGTCTACTGCCAGCTCGGGCGAACCACGAACAAGACCGTGCAGAGGCGGGAGTACATTGCGAAAGATTCGATCTTATGTGAGCTACGGGATTTCTTACCGGAGGCGGAGGCGGATATCGATTATATCACTTTTGCCGGATCAGGGGAACCGACACTTCATTCGGGGATCGGTGAGATGATCAATGCTATCAAGACGATGACCGATATCCCTGTTGTGGTGATAACCAACGGATCACTCTTATTTCGGGAAGATGTGAGAGACGATCTCTCTAACGCTGATGTCGTGCTGCCGTCACTGGATGCTGCCACCACTTCCGCGTTTCGTGCTGTGAATCAGCCGCACGAGAGTCTTTCGGCGGACCTGATCATCGAAGGACTCAGGATGTTTCGGGAGGTGTTTAGAGGCGAGTTCTGGCTCGAGATCATGTTCGTGAGGGGCGTAAACGACGGAACTGACGAAATAACAGCGCTGTCGGACGCAATCTCCCTAATAGATCCTGACCGGGTTCAGTTAAATACCGTTGTGAGACCACCATGCGAGGATGTCATGCCTGTGGATGAGGATGAGATGGTTCGGATACGGGAGGAGTTTGGTGGGAATTTTGATGTCGAGATCATCGCGGAGAAGCGGATCGAGGTTTGTGCGGATATCCTGCCGCTTTTGGAACGGAGACCGCTTACGATGGATCAGATCGCTGGCTCGCTTGGGATACACCGGAACGCGGCGGCGAAGTATCTGCGGGAACTTATAGAGCAAGGCGCGGTCGTCGAGACTGTGCACGGGGACAAACGGTACTTTGGGGTGAAGATATGAAATGCGCTCTCTGTGACCGCAAGGACTGCCGGCAGGGCAAAAACTGCACGAAAACAGCGACAGATATCGACTATACCCCAGCAAAGGAGACGATGCGGATCGCTTCCGAAGTCGAATCGAGGTACATGGAACTCACACGCCTCGAAGAACTGATCCTGTTCTGCAAAAAGATGAAATTCAAGAGAGTCGGGATTGCTTTCTGTATCGGGCTTTCTGCAGAAGCGAGAATCGTGCATGAGATCCTTACGCGGGATTTCGAGGTGCATTCGGTCTGCTGCAAGGTCGGCGGGACTGACAAAGGCGATCTCGGGCTTGCAAAGATCCGGGACTCCGGAGCGCATGAGACGATGTGTAATCCGCTCGGACAGGCAGCGATCCTGAATGCGGAGGGCACCGAGTTAAATATCATAATAGGGCTCTGCATCGGGCACGACATCCTCTTTACAGAGCACTCGGATGCGCCTGTGACCACACTTGCGGTGAAGGATCGTGTGCTTGCGCACAATCCGCTTGGTGCTGTGTATTCAAGGTATTATCTGGCGAATGTGTTTGGGATGGAGTCGAGGTAATATGGTCAATTTTCGTGCAGTTTAAGTATCCTCGAGACAAATAGCCACACATGGCAGGGGCATTCATTTCAGAAATCGATGTCAAAGAGTTCAGAGGTATCAAAAGATGCAAAGAACCAATAAAACTATCAAAATTCAACGTTCTGATCGGGAAAAATAATTCTGGCAAATCCTCTCTCCTCGAAGCCCTGTATCTCTTTCCACTGCCACGACTCCACTCCACTATTTATAGAGGTGATAGAATCAATCAAATAGGAGAAGGGCATAGTGGAACGGATAGTTTAGTTTACGGTTACTCAGGAAATGCCGAGATGAAGTGTAATGTCAATGAGTATCCATGCATCATAGAAATTATGAGTGATGGTACATCAAACAGTTCCGTCAACGATGAGGACGTAGACATCCCAAAACACGTTTCTAAAATACTAAAGATATCTGAGCGTAGTATCGAAAATATTTCTATTTATATTCCAAACGACACGAAAACCCTCGACAGATATGCTGAATATATCTCATCCATAGAGAACGAAATCGTTAAAAGCGGTGCAAATAAGCGAGTCGCAGAGTTCGTTAACCAGTGCATCGATGAAAAATATACAGAGGTTTTATGGACGAGGGAAGGGCTGTCCTGTAGAAAAGAACGACCTGATGGATCCCCTTTATATATAAAACTGGACGATCTGGGCGATGGTATAAAGAGGGCGACTATCATCATGCTTTTATTGGAGGCGCATTCTCCCCACATCGTACTCTGGGATGACTTTGAGAGTGCATCACATCCGACTCTTATCAGAGCGCAACTTGAATGGCTGTCAAAAAAGGACTGGCAGGTGGTTCTCTCTACACACAGTATAGATGTTCTTTATCAGTTGTTAGACATTGAGATCAGTCCTAATGATCTCCAAATTCTCCAGATGAAAAAGTTAAATGACGACACGCTTGTTTATGAGTCCCTGACCATTGACGACCTGGATGATTTGATGAACGCAAATGCAGATCCCAGGCGACTTGTAGACGCATTAGGGGTTTAGAATGAGAGTGAGTGAGACTGTGGGTGAATACGCAGAGCCATGGTCTTTTGTTGGGACTGGTGACGGGACGGACGAATTTCACATATTAAGAGCAGTGGCGGAAAAATATGATGGGACATGCACCTTATGGTTTCCACAGGCGCCGCCAATACATAAGAAAACCGGATTAACCGTACTCGATTCCATCAACACCGTTATCGACATAAACCCCAAAATCAGCACGTTTCTATTTCTGATCGATAGGGAGCATATCGTACAGGGGATAAATAGAAGATCCGGAGACAAACTTGATAATAGTGATATCAAAGGAATGATTGAAGATAGATTGTCGAATAAACACATAAAGATCATTAAAATGGAGGATAATACGCCGGATGGCGCGTTTATAATAAAAGGCAAATTGGGCTCTCGTGTATTGCAGATTTATGTAATAATTCAGGGAATTGATTTAAAGATAGAAGAGGAAATCTCAAAATTAATAAAATTAGAAAAAGATATAACGATTCTACCGGAAAAGGAGCATATCCGGGATTTTTTAAAGAAACATTTCATAGAAAAAGCATAGGGCAGGGTACTGCGAAATTAATTACAGGAGCAAGTAAAAACAATCTCCGAATGAGTTTTCCCGGATTAACGTTCATTTTGAATGTAATAGAGAAGCAGTGTTCCGAAAATAACTGACTTTCGATGCAACACCCGCGCAAGTTGACACCCCCTCAAAAAGTCTCTCAGTTTTCGTCCAAAAGAGTTTACAACTCCAAGCGCCATAATCAGGAGTATGTTCACCATCATCACAGGCGCTCAGTTCGGCGACGAGGGCAAGGGAAAGATCGTCGATGTCCTGGGCAAGGATTATGATCTCGTTGTCAGGTTTCAGGGCGGAAATAACGCAGGACACACCGTAATCGTCGGAGACGACACCTATAAACTCCACCTGATCCCGTCAGGTGTTCTCACCGATGCCCGCCTTTTGATCGGTCCAGGCGTGGTTGTCGATCCGATAGTACTTATTCAGGAGATCGAGATGCTCAGAAGTGCCGGCATCGAGATAACTCCTGAAAAACTCGGGATCGATGCGAAAGCAAGCATCATCATGCCGTATCACATCGAGATGGACAAACTGCGCGAGCAGAGACGGACAGAAAAGATCGGGACGACCGCTCGCGGCATCGGATTTGCGTATATCGACAAGATATCAAGGGACGAGGTGCGGCTGGCAGATCTCGCCGACAGAGATTCTTTTCCCCGACTCATGGACGAACTTGCACCCCAGAAGGAGCGTGCGATCATTGATCTCGGAGGCGATCCCGGTGTGGTGCGCGGAAGCATCCCTGATTATACCGGATACGGCGCCACGCTTGAGCCGTACATCACCGATGTCTCGCATGAGCTGAACCGTGCGCTCGATTCAGGCAGAGCCGTGCTCGCGGAGGGTGCGCAGGGTGCGCATCTCGATATCATCCACGGCACCCAGAAGTATGTAACCTCCTCAAGCACCGTGGCAGGAAGTGCATGTATGTATCTCGGAGTCGGACCGACCCGGGTCGATCACGTGATCGGCATCGTCAAGGCGTACATCACACGGGTCGGGGAGGGTCCGCTACCGACCGAAGATCACGGCGAGATCGGGGAGACGCTCCGGACAGCCGGGGCTGAGTTTGGCACCACCACCGGCAGACCGCGGCGGTGCGGTTGGTTCGATGCTCCGCTTGCGAGAAAAAGCGTAGAACTCAATGCGTACACGAACATCGCACTGACGAAACTGGACGTTCTCGACGGGCTCGACCCGATCAGCATCTGCACCGGCTACGAACTGGATGGCAAGCTGATCGAGCATCCTCCGATACTTTCATCAGATCTTGCGCGATGTGTTCCTGTGTACGAGACTATGGATGGCTGGTGCGAGGACATCACTTCGGCAAATGCGTTTTCCGACCTGCCTGCCGCTGCAAAGGATTATGTGCACAGGATCGAGGAGATTCTCGGAGTTGGCATCGGGATCGTCTCGATCGGTCCGAAGCGGAGTCAGGTGCTCTTTGTAGAGTGATGGGGCGCGGATACAACTCAAATTTTAGTGAAATCACTGTATATTCAGTGGCATCTAAATTTGCACCATCAATGATCCCCAACCGAAGACAAGTACCCGGATGGACACGCCCACAACAGAGACGCAGAGGAAAAGTATTAATGCATGAGCCCAAATATGGGACAGGCGATCTTTATGGGGTATAATCCAATATCAGGCTCGGTCATATTCAACGCTTTGAAGGATGAAAAATGCATAATCATGGCATGCAACACCCGGATCATTCCCGGTGTAACAAAAGGTATTTTCAGATCCGCAAAGGATCTCGATTCCGCTATCTTAATCGAACTGGCAAAGTCGGAGTGCAACCTTAAAGGCGGGTACACCGGGCTTACTCCTGCGGAACTCTCAATGCGGACTTATGCAGCCGCAGGATCGGTCGGTCTTGATATCTGGGCGCTACATGCGGATCACATCGGTGTCAAGAAGGGGACTGTCGAAGAACTCAATTCGGTTAAGGAGTTAATCGCAGCGCAGATCGATGCCGGTTTTACCAGTTTTGCGATCGATGCCTCGCACCTCTTCAACTTTGAGGGCAGAACTACCGCAGAGGAGCTTGCACCGAACATCGATGCAACGATCGAGCTTGCGCGGTTCATCGAGTCAGAGATGGGCGACAGCGATTTCGGGCTGGAGGTCGAGGTTGGCGAGATCGGGAGGACCGGCGAGGCAGGAATGGTTCTGACAACACCTGAAGAAGCGGTGGTCTTCATCAGGTCGCTAAATGATGCCGGAATATATCCGCAGGTGCTTGCTATCGCAAACGGCAGCACGCACGGAAACATCTTTGACAAGGACGGCAACCCGATCGAACAGATAAGCATCGACATCCCGCGGACGAAAGAGGTGGCAAAAGCACTCCGGGATAATGATTCAGATGTGCGGATCGCGCAGCACGGCATCACAGGCACACCGCGGCGGCTGATCAAGGAAGAGTTCCCGCATGGTGATATCATCAAGGGAAACGTCGGCACCTTCTGGATGAATCTGGTCTGGGACGTCCTCAAAAGTGAGCGTCCGGACCTGTACCAGCGGATCTGGGACTGGACGATTACGAACTATTCAGCAGAGGGGAAGAGCGATGTCGAGGTATTTGGCAAGAACAGCAAGTTTGCGGTGAAAGAGTTCTTTAAGGAGCTTTATTCTCTCGGCGATGAGACTGTGTCGATAATCGAGGATCAGGCGTACGAAGAGGCAGGCGAGTTCATCAGGGCGTTCAAATCCGAGGGGTCTGCCGAGATCGTGCGGGAATATATGCGAGTATGAGATCAGTAATTCTCCTATCAGCAGGACTCGACTCAAGCGTCGCATTCAAACATGCGTACGACCGATGCTCAGAAATCCTCGCGCTCACATTCGATTACGGGCAGCGGGCAGCAGCAAAAGAGATCGAGCACGCAATCCAGATCTGCCGCAAGTTCGATGTGCCGCACGAGGTGATCGGACTTCCGTGGATCCGAAATTTTGGGGGTGCGCTCACCGATGCGTCCGCGCTGCCAGAGCTTGCGGAGCATGAACTGGATGGCGGGGCTGCGGTGGATTCCGCGAGACGCGTCTGGGTCCCGGCGAGAAATCTTCTCTTTCTGTCGATTGCGGCAGGGTATGCTGAGAACAGCGGGTACGACCTCATCACAGTTGGTTTTGATGCTGAAGAGGCAGCGACGTTTCCTGATAACTCTTCTGAATTCGTCGAGCGGTTCAACCGGGTGCTCGAATACGGTACACTTAAGCCACCTGCAATCGATGCGCCGCTGATCGATCTCGATAAGACTGCGATTATTCGTCTCGGCATCGCGATCGACGCGCCGCTCGGGCTGTCGTGGTCGTGCTATGGGTCAGGCGATCTGCCGTGCGGGGTCTGCGAGTCGTGCCTCAGGCGTGCGCGGGCGTTTGCCGAGGTTGGGGCGGAAGATCCGGGGTTGGGTGTGTGAACCGCCAGAGTTCCGGTTGAGACTTTTTAATTTCTTATGGTGGCTATGGGTTATGGCAAAGAAGATTAACCACAGAGGACGCGGTCTGCGAAGCAAAGCCGTTGGCAGGACACAGGGAGGTGCTGTTTTCTCCGTGCTCTCCGTGCTCTCCGTGCTCTCCGTGGTTTTTCCAAAGACCATTTCAGAAGATAACAAAAAGTCT
>DAOURL010000026.1 GCA_030625165.1 Methanosarcinales archaeon
AGAAACTTGTCAACGATCATAAAACGTTTCTTTCGGACAATTATATCATATCCACGAAAGGAACGGCTGAATATCTTCATGAAAAGACAGAAATTACAGTAAATAAGGTAGTCAATTCCGGGCAAGAGGGAGGGGACATAAGCATAGCAAATATGTTACTGGAAGGCGACATCGACGTTGCGATATTCTTGCTAAACCCCATACGGTACTTTCCGCATTGCCAAGATGCTTATGCATTGATGCGGGTGTGCAACTTCAAGAATATCCCTCTTGCGATGAATATGAAAACGGCTGACCTGGTACTGTCAGACATTTCACGCGAAAGTTGACACTTCCCCCTTCGCTACAAGTTATCGATGCGACGCAACATGCGGGACCCGAACGCCACGCAAGTTAGCACCCACGAGATACCAATAATCTTATCACCCCTTCCACACAGTTACACACAGCATCTCAGATATGAGTTGCAAAGAACCTGTTAGGAGGTGTAGCTATGAACGGATATATGGGAAAGATTCTGGATGTAGATTTGAATACCGGCAGACTTGCTGACCGACCTATCGATGAAAAAACCGCACGCAAGTTCCTTGGAGGCAAAGGACTCGGGCTTGCGATCATTTATGACGAGCTAAAGCCCGATGTCGATCCGCTTGGTCCTGATAACATCATCGTCTTTGCGACAGGACCTGCGACAGGCACCAGTTTTCCGACCGGCGGCAGATACCATGTGATGGCGATGAAGTCCCCGCTCACAGGCTCCGTTGGAAGTTCGAACTCAGGCGGCAGATGGGGTCCCCTCTTAAAGGCGGCTGGGTACGATGCGATTGTTGTGAGGGGTGCATCAGATGCGCCGATGTACCTCAGGATAATCGATGGCGAGGCGGAACTGGTGGATGCCTCTGGATTATGGGGGAATACCACGTTCCAGGCGACCGATGAGATTGTGGCAGATGTCGGGCATAATGCATCGGTCGCATGCATCGGACCGGCTGGCGAGAATCTGGCAGCGATCTCATGCATCGTCAATGACAACTACCGGGCAGCGGGCAGGACCGGTATGGGTGCTGTCATGGGCAGCAAGAAGTTAAAGGCGATCGCGGTATACGGCACCGGGAAGGTGACGGTTGCAAGACCCGATGAGATGAAGGAACAGGTGAAGAGTGCTCTACAGAAGCTAAAGGAGAACCCGGTCGCCGGCACTGGCGGAGGGCTTCAAACTTATGGGACGGCAGTGCTCGCCAATGTCCTCAACGAACAGGGCGCATATCCTGCGCGGAACTTCCAGACCGGATATTTCCCTGATGCTGATAAGCAGAGTGGCGAAACGCTTGCTGAGAAGTATCTCATCGGAAAGAAGGCGTGCTGGGGCTGTCCGATCAGTTGCGGCAGGTCTACATCGGTCCCGGATGGTGCGTTCAGCGTGACCCGCGGAGAGGGACCGGAATACGAGACGATATTCGCATTCGGATCGGACTGCGGGATAACAGAACTCGATGCGATCACGAAAGCCAACCATCTCTGCAACGAACTCGGGCTCGATACCATCTCCACCGGTGCAACGATCGCATGTGCAATGGAACTCGTGGAGAATGGAAAGATCCCTGAATCGAGACTCCACGGTCTCAATCTGGCGTTCGGGAACGCGGGAGCGATGGTGGAAGCGGTATGGATGACCGCATACCGTGCAGGGATCGGTGATGACCTTGCTCGCGGATCGATGGCTTTAGCAGAGAAATATGGGGTACCTGAACTCTCGATGACCGTGAAAGGTCTTGAAATACCTGCTTATGATCCGCGTGCCATACAGGGCATCGGTCTTAACTATGCGACCGCCAACCGCGGCGGCTGCCATGTGAGCGGCTATACGATATCGCCAGAGATCCTTGGGCTTCCTGAGAAGCTGGATCCGTACACGACAGAAGGGAAAGCGCAGTGGGTCAAGACGTTTCAGGATTTCACATCGGTCGTCAACTCTTCCGTGGTCTGCCTCTTCAACACGTTCGCGCTCGGACTGCCGGATTATACGGAAATGCTCTCATGCATCACGGGATGGGATCTTACCGATCAGGAACTGCTGATGATCGGCGAGCGGGTGACCAACCTTGAGCGGCTGATCATCAACCGGTACGGATTTGATGAGAAGGATGACACACTGCCTGAGAGACTCACGAGCGAGCCGATGCCGGATGGACCTGCCAGCGGTCAGGTATCGCAGCTCTCAATGATGCTTCCTGAATACTACGAACTCCGCGGATGGGAGCATGGCAAGCCCGGATCAGAGAAACTGAGGGAACTTGGACTTTCGTAGGTGGCAGATGTACGTCCGGACTGTATCAGGAGGGGGCACAATCGGAATATGCAGTGAAAACGCTATGATTTTGTGGCAACCAAATTCGTTTAATTCGCGTCATTCGTTGCCATTCGTGAATGCGCAGCCCTCTCTTGATGCTGATTTTATGCCAACGGCTCCGCTCGCATGCTCACAGTCACGAATGGCACGGATCAAGTAAATCGGCGGGAAACACTCGGATTTTTGGTCTCCTGATTGTGATCCTGTACTTTCTGGCAAGAAAAATAACCGCGGAGGGCGCAGAGGAACGCAGAGTGTTTAACCATTTATCCCCCCTCCGCGTCCCTCCGCGTACTCTGCGGTTATATTCCCTGTTTGGTTACAGTATGCCCCATGTCCCGGGTAGTTCCTACATAGTGAAGTTCCTCGATAGTGGTTTAGGTACCTGAGTAGTTACGTTCAAATAATGGTAACGCCCCGTAAGAAGTGATGAATCTGGATGAAATCCCCTTATCCGGGTACGGGTACGCATCGTCCACACCCTCGCCGGTCAACCGGATGATGGCAGACTTCGCTCTCGAGTTCAGGGACGGAATCGACATCAATCTCGGGGTGGGGTACGTGAATGAGAGGACGATACCTAAGGGATTGATCGAAGAGGCGCAGAGGGAGGTTCTCGCCCATCCCGAGAAGTACAGGGCGGCACTCAACTACGGCGGCTCAAAGGGATCTGTGAACTTAATCGAGTCGATAAGGCGGTATCATCTCGATAACCGGATCGGTGGCATGGATGAAGAGATACTGGAATCAAAGGAGATTATAATAGGACCTAATGGCGCAACAAGCCTGCTCGATGGGGTATCGCATCTCTTAAAGCCGGGTATCGTGATAACAACCGACCCGATCTATTACATCTACTGCAATCTCCTTGAAAGGGCTGGGTTTCATCTTTTAGCAGTTCCTGAGGATGAGTATGGGATACGAACCGATCTGCTGCGGAAATCGATCGAAGAACTCGGCGAAGCAAGGCAGGAGATCAGATTTGTCTATATCGTGACGGTCAACAACCCGACAAGCACTATCATCTCAAACGATCGCAGGAGAGAACTGGTCCGGATCGTGACAGAACTGTCTGAAGGTTTGAATAGAAAGATTCCGATAATATTTGACAAGGCGTATGAGGATATGATACACGATCCTCTTGCAGAAGTGCCCGAATCAGGATTTCTCTACGACGATCTCGGAATCGTTTACGAGGTGGGGACGCTCTCAAAGGTACTCGCGCCCGCGCTTCGGATCGGTTACATGACCGGAGCCCCGGGCGCATTCATGCGTGCGATGGTTCAGCGGACGAACGATGTGGGGTTCAGTGCGCCGCTCATCACGCAAGAGATCGCAAGCTACATCATGGATCACCATATAAACGACCAGATCCGGAAGGTCCGGGCTGGGTACCGGGAACGGGCGGTCGCGGTCAGGAGATGGATCGATGATGCGATCGGGGACTTTATTGTGGACATTCGAGGCGGCAGGGCTGGATTTTACTACTACCTGACATTCGAAGAAGGGATCATGACCGATGAGGGATCGCCACTCCACAGGTTCCTCTCAAGGACGACGGGAGATCATAGTATCGACGGTTCTCCTGACGAGAAAAAGCCGCGGGTGCTCTATCTTCCTGGTGAATTCTGTGTCCATCCGGCGGGCAGTATGGCAGAGGTCGGGAGAAGGCAGATGCGGCTCTCTTACGGGTTTGAAGAACCAGACAGGATCGAAGACGCGATTGGATATCTGCGGGAGGGCGTGGATTACGTCAAAGGCGATTCGGGCATCCCATAGCATCGTAGTCAGGATCGCCGCTGAGCGCGGAACCATCGATGCCGAACGTGTCCGGATGCTCTCTGAATTTTGAGAACTCTTCTTTTGACAGGTCCGCCTCGTTTCCGGAGTGCTTTTTCCAGCCATTGCCAACGGCTTTGCTAACGCATTCCGCGGTTAAATCCCATGCTTTATTATCCGAAATCCAATCCCCTGACTTCTGACAATACCACATCGGGATCGAGGGCATATCGCTGGACGATCTGGGAGATCTCCTTGTAATCGTTGATATTCTTCTCAACCATGTATTCAAGGATATCTTTGCGTTCTTCTAATGCGTCTCTCAGTTGACCCTTTGTCCAGCCGCGCTCCTCCCTGATCTGGTCCAGCACATAAGAGTTGCCTGAGTACGCGAACGTGTCTTTCGCGGGATCCCATGTGTACAGGTCATTGATCCTTACGCCGCCGGTTCTCTGGTCAAGCCCTGTGATCTCGAGAAGCGTCTTCGTCCGCCTGACGCGCTCAGTCCCGATGTATGTCTGCATCTGGATGCTTACGATATTTAGTGCCTGCAGCATCGCGTGCGGCACGTTGATGGGCTCGCCCTGGAGACGGTTTAAGAGTGTCTCGATGTCTGCGGCGTGCATCGTTGAGTATGTGGTGTGTCCTGTGGACATCGCCTGGAAGAGCGTTAGCGCTTCCTCGCCGCGCACCTCCCCGACAAGGATGTATTCGGGACGCTGCCTGAGCGCGGCTTTGAGGAGTTCGAACATACTGATCTCGCTCACGCCCTCGTGAGCGATGGTCGACTCCCTGGTGACACCTGCGATCCAGTTCTCGTGGTGCAGGGTCAGTTCTCTGGTATCCTCGATGGAGACGACCTTTGCTATCGGTGGTATGAACATGGAGATAGCGTTTAATGCGGAGGTCTTCCCGGATGCTGTGCCGCCGGCAAGGATCATACTCTTGTTGTTCTCGATCGCAAGCCAGAAATATGCAAGCATCTCGCTTGAGCATGTTCCGAAGTTGAGCATGTCCACCGGAGTAAACGGGTCCTCTTTGAACCTTCGAATCGTGAATGAACTGCCTCTCGTGGTTATTTCCTTGCCAAGCGTTGCCTGTAGCCGTGATCCGTCCGGCAGTGTTGCGTTGACCATCGGGCTGCCGATCGAGATGTGTTTGCCGCCACGCTGCACGAGCTGGATCACGAACGAGTTTAAGTACTCTTCACTGAATGTTAGGTTCGTCTCTATGTTTTTATATACTGTATGATATAGGAATATTGGAATGCCGACACCATCACAGGAAATATCCTCGATGTGGGGGTCCTTGAGTATCGCATCCAGCTTCCCGTACCCGACATAGTTTCTATTGAGAAAGTGAAGTATTTTGTGGGTGGAGCGCGGACTTAACTCTATCGAGTAGTAACCAAGCAACTCCAGCGCCTTCCTCCGCAGTATCTGGCCCTTAACGAGGTCGATATCGAATCCCGCACCGTTCTCCCCATCGCCTGCGTCCACAAACCGCGCGTCGACCCGTTCCTCGAACTGCCCATCATCTTCGCCAGTATCCCCGGTAGCGACCTCTCCGCCACCGTTCCCGCCATCTCCCTCAAGAATCTCCTCTGCAATCCCTTCGTCAAATTGCCCCGCATTTGACTCTGCAAACTCGACATCATCAAGCGTAAGCACATCAGAAAGGTCCTCGTACAACCGAATGAGCAGGGTCTTCTCAAACGGCGTCAGCGCGGGCTCGACCACAGTATACACCGGAACTTTCTTCGCGGTGTCGTACAGAACCAGCACAAACGCATACGGCTCATCCACCCAGTATCGATCAATCTCGGTATATCCGTCCGGAATCCGGTCATCGACAAGGACACCATGCTTCTTAAGATCATAAGGTTCAAGATCGTACACAACATCCTTGGTGCTGACAATCTCTTTTATCCGGCTCATAAGTTCACTACTTCCCATAGTTCATACAACTACTGTATCCGTAAAAAGCTTTTTGTATGGTGCAGACTGATTAAGTGGATGTGAGGGACTCAATGGATGGGGACGTCGATGGATGAACTACACTCGATTGCGATGCCAACAGGGATCATTTCGCTTGACTCTGTACTGAAAGGCGGGTTTCCAGCTGGCTCATTCGTCATGCTGCTTGGGGAGATCGGTGCCGGAAACGCAGAGTTTGCGTACACGTCAGTACTATCGCTCCTCGAACTGCACCAAAACGAAAATTTTTCCGGAGCATTTGGAAATTCCGTACTTCCGGAGAAAATATGCTACATTTCGCTGACCAGAAGCTGGGAAGACGTACATGACGAGATAGGACGGGGTTTTCCGGAAGATCTCTATGAGATATCCAGCAAAATAGACTTTAAAGACTTTTCAGAGGAATATTTCAGCAGAACATCGGTGCCAACCGAGTGGGTGACGACCGGACCCGCGCTAACTTTCGACTCATTAAGAGAAAAAGTATCAGGAAAGGGACTGATCAGCGAGATGGTGACGTACCTCGACGAAAACGCACCAAAGAGCGTAGTCATCATCGATTCCGTGACCGCTCTTGCAGAGTACTGCGCAAACCCGGAACATTCCGCAGACTGGTCGGACATAATATCCTTCTTTCGAGGTCTGCAGAAGATATCAAAGGAATGGGGCGGGATGGTGTACGCGCTGCTCACAGCAGGCATCCTTAACAACTCCTTACAGGAGCAGGTAATGGACTGTGCTGACGGGGTCCTGATATTCGAATGGGACGACTTCGGCGCAGCCAAACGACAGCGAGTGATGCACGTCAAGAAATTCAGGGGTCTTCTGCCACAACTTGAGCGGGCTAACCTTGTGAAATTCGAGACGTCAGTCACCACGGATCATGGCTTCGCAATATCAAAGGTCAAACAGGTTGGATGGCAGAGATGATCATAGAACGAATCAGTAGCGGCATACCGGAACTGGACGCGAAACTGGAAGGCGGATTTCCGGAGAACAGCACCACCGCGATCATCGGAGCATTCGGAACCGGGAAATCCACGTTCGGGATGCAATTCCTAAACGAGGGTCTGCGAAACCGCGAACACTGCATCTTAATCAGCCTCGACGACGACGAAGAAACCCTGATCCGAACGGCATCAGAGTTCGGGTGGGACTTTCAGAGATATGTGGACGAAGAACTGTTGCTCCTGCTGAAACTGACTGCGATCGATATCAAAACATCGATACTCCGCATCCGAAGCGAACTACCACGGCTCTTCGAGATGTTCGGCGCGAAACGATGCGTATTCGACTCGATAACGCTCTTCGAAATGCTGTTCACGGGCGAAAACGAACGAAGACTGATCGTATATGACCTTGTTCAGGTGATGAGGAATAGCGGAACAACGTCCATAATTACATCGGAATTGGACAGCTCAAACCCACACGCATCACGATTCGGAATGATCGAATACGTGTCAGACGGCGTTATATTCTTAAACTACCACCGACAGGCCAGGGAGAAAACCATCCGGCTATCCATCGAGATCACAAAAATGCGGAGAACGAAACATTCGAGAGACATTATGACTTATGAGGTACACAGAGATGGGATCAAGATCAACACAGACAGCGTACACCCGAATATCTTCAAACGCTGATGCGGTTTCAACCGTCGTGAGCTTTATACTGCTCTTTGGACTGATCCTGTCGGTCATAATATTTGCAAGGGTGCAGTATGTCCCGTTGTGGACCGCGGATGTAGAAGCAAGACATGCAGATGATGTCTTCGTTCTATTCTCAGCAATCCCCGGCAACATCGATAACCTGGTACTTGCCAACGGCAGCGTCGCTGTAAGCCGACAGAGGATCCGGCTCGGTAGCGGCAGCATCCCGCTCATAGCTCCGGGAACATCTTATGGCGCACTGGGTGTGGTGCCGGATGAGGGAAACTTTACTGTGGAGGCGGATGTCTTGACTGTGAATATCAGCAGGAATGTCACAATCGGCAATCTAACGGAAGGGCACGTGAACATCACCAATATCTCCAGTGTATCCTCGTTTTATATTTATATCGAGGAGATTGAATACAATGGGGAATCGTCATCCGGATATATGTTCATCAATCTCGCGCATCAAGAGAACCAGAGCGGACGAGCAGAGATCGAGACCGAAAGCCACACGCATCTCAACATATCCATCTGGAACGACAATAACAACAAAGTAATCGAGGATCTGCCCATAAACGCTGACAACTCATCGATTACAAATTACACGATCGATCTTCTGAACCCCTGTTACGGATTTGACATGGTCCTGGATGAAGCAGGGGCGGAGGGTCTGACTGATGCAGACACCCCATACTACAACCTCACGATAACGAACAGTATATCACTGAACGGTAGCCGTATCCGGTATTATATAGACTATAACGAATATAATAAGACCTCGGTTCACTACACAAAGACCAGTAACGGCACCATTATGTACGAATCAAGGAACCGCCACTTCTTAAATCAGAAGTTCATCTACCAGAACGGGGCAGTGTTCCTCTGCCAGCAACCAGCCGTGACTATACGCACCGCGCCGGGGGTTCTGATCAGAGACTACCGGAACTATACCCGCGTACTGATACCTATAATCTCTGTTGGTACCGGCAAACACAGGATACCTATGATCAGCGGAAGCGGGGTTGAGGAACTGCAGATAGAACTCAAACATGCAGACCGCATCACATTTGCAGATGGCAACAACACAGGGAGCGTAAGCATCATAATCGCGCCACCTGCGGGGGACGAGGAGTTCCGCAAGAACTACCTGCGGGAATGGGCGGATTATTTCGATGCAACAGTCGCGGGGACTTCGATCAGGATGACCTCGACAAATGCAACCAACTGGGATAACCACACAATAACACTCAACGGAAACATCCATCTGGATATCCAGAACATCGATGTCGAAGGAAGAATTGCCAGCATCTCGCAGCTGGAATAGGGGAAGACGAGGGTATGCAGATAATAAACGAGACACATTATCACGGTTCGGACAGGATCTTTCCGGACAACAGCGCGGTTTCAACCGTTGTCGGTGCTATCCTGATCCTCGGACTACTCGTGGCAGTCGCGGCATTCGTCGGCGTATACTACGTTCCATCATGGGTTGCAGACGATGAGGCGCGACATGCGCAGGATGTTTTTGTCGATTTCTCAGCGATTCCCATTCATATCAATAAGCTTGTGCTTGCCAACAACACCGATGCCGTCGCCAGACAGCGAATCGAACTTGGCTGCGGCGGAATCCCGATCGTATCGCCGGGAATGTCATGGGGCTCGCTCGGAGCAGTGCCGCAGGAAGGGAACTTCAGGGTGGTGGCGAACGTCTGGACGGAGAATATCACGAAAAACGTCACAAGCGGAAATTTCACAGATGAGCGTGTGAACATCACCAATATATCCAGTGTATCGAAGTTTTATATTTATATTAAGAAGCCTTATACCGGGACTGTGTTAATCAATCTCTCAAATCAGGGAGGGGGGGTGATACTCCAGATCAAGAGTGACTGTTATGATATAACCACATGGAGATCTACCGATGTTAAAATACTCGATGAACTGATTATAACTACTAACCCCGAATCATTACATCCGGTAAACATTCTGAGTCCATGTTATGGGTTTAGCAAGGTTTTGAGCGATGCAGACACCCCATACAATATCACGATGAGTGTGAGTGATGAACCTCTTGGGAGTAGCAGCAATATTAGGTATGAGATAGAATATTATGAATATAACAAAACCATAGAACCTTACACAAAGACCAGCAACGGCACTATGGTGTACAGGTCAATGAACCGCTATTTCCTTGATCAGCAGTTCATCTACCAGAACGGCGCGGTATTCCTCTGCCAGCCTCCGGACGCGAGCATGAGAATTGCGCCCGACGTCATAATCGAGGATGTTGGAAATTACACGTATATGACGATACCGATGGTCACCGTCGGCACTGGCGTAAACAGGACACCTATGATCAGCGGGAGCGGGGTTGAGGAATTACAGATGGGGCTTAAATATGTTGACCATATCACATTTGCAGATCGTAACAACACAGATAGCGTAAACATCATAATCGAGCCGCCGGAAGGGAGCGAGGAGTTCCACAGGGATTATCTACAGGAATGGGTAAATTATTTCGATGCAACAGTGGAGGGGACATCGGTTCAGATGACTCAGTCAGGTCCGGTGGATTACAGCAGCATCGGCATAACCCTCACCGGAGACATCCACCTGGAGATAAAGGAGATCGAAATCGAGGGGAGAATTGCCAGCATCACATAGGATCGGGGGAAGTATGAACAAACAACCAGGAGGCAAACTGCCTGCAAGAAGCAGGAAGATGGAACCGAGACTTAGGCATAATCATGGTGGTTCTGACAGGATGCTTCAGGACGCAAGCGCGGCCTCAATCGTTGTCGTAGCCGTGATGGTCTTCGGATTGCTCATAACCATCGCCGCATACATAAATGTGTACTACATCCCCTCCTGGGCAGAAGACGCCGAGGCAAAACATGCGCGCAACGCCTTCACCGACTTCTCAGCAATCCCAGGCGCCATTAACGGACTCGTACTCGTCAACGAGACTAACATCATGAGCAAACAACGAATCGAACTTGGCGGCGGCGACATCCCAATCATATCACCGGTCAGATCATGGGGCTCGCTCGGCGCAGTGCCGCGGGAAGGGAACTTCACCGTGAAAGCGGACGCATGGATGGTGAACATCGAGAGGAATGCCACAAGCGGCGAACTCCAGAAATGGGGACGTGTGAACATAGCTAATATATCTGAAGCATTTTCGTTTTATATCGATGTCTATACTGAATCGACCGCCTTCCTTTCGAACGGCGAGCTTCTTATCAATTTCACAAATCAGAGCGGTAGGGTGGAGATCCGGTCGGGGAAGTACCGCGGCGATTTTTGTTACCTCCAAATATCCACATGGGGAGGGGATGGCAATAAAATAGTCGATGGGATGTGTATATGCAAGGACGCTTATCCAGGCCCTCAAGGTCCAGAGTATTACAGAATTGATCTTTTGAACCCATGTTACGGGTTTAGCGAGGTTCTACGCGATGCAGACACTCCTTACAACCTCACGGTGATTGCCAATCATGGAGGGGGAACTACTCCTTCCGGACAGCGGCTGTTTGACTATAATATAACATATAACGAATACAACAAATCTCTTGTGCATTACTCAGCAACCAGCAACGGCATCCTGATATACGAATCGATGAACCGCTACTTCCTCAATCAGAAATTCATCTACCAGAACGGCGCGGTATTCCTCTGTCAGCCTCCGGACGCGAGCATGAGGACCCTGCCCACAATCGCAATCGAGAATACTACAAATGAGTCTGCCCGCATAACAATACCGATGGTCACCATCGGCACTGGTGTAAACAGAACACCGATGATCAGCGGAAGCGGAGTCGAAGAACTGCAGATGAAACTTGAGCGTCTGAGCCGGGTATCGTTTGCAGAAGGTAACAACACGCATAATGTACACATCATAATTGAGCCGCCGGAAGGGGGCGAGAACTTCCGCAAAGATTATCTACAGGAATGGGTAAATTATTTCACTGGAATGATACAGGGGACATCGGTTCAGATGACTCAGTCAGGTCCGGTGGATTACAGCAGCATCGACATAACCCTCAACGGGAGCATCTACCTGGATATCCAGGACATATATATCGAAGGGAGAACCAGCAGAATCTCATCATAGGAGTGGGGAGACATGAACAAACGCAGAATAACAAACGACGAACGGGCCGTATCCGGGCTCGTCGGAGAAGTACTACTTATTGGCATAGTAATAGTTGCGATCGGACTGATCGCAGTATCGGTTTACTCATATCTGAATAAAGATCCCGACACTCCGCACATCGAGGTCGACGGCATAGCAAATATAGGGAAGAATGAGGTACATATCAAACATCAGGGCGGCGATCCGATCGAATGCGGGAACCTGCGCGTACTCGTGAGCGTCAACGACACTCTCCTCGAGCCCTTTGATGATAATTCCCCCACCCGGTGGGGACTCAGCGATAAAGGCATCGGAAACTTCGACCGATGGACACTCGGAAAGATACTGGTACTGGATACAATGCCAGAGGTTAACATCACAGAAGACGACGAGATCAGGGTCACCATCGTGAGTCTCTCCTCAAGCCGGGTAGTGGTGAGTGGTGAGGTGTTCGGAGGTCTCTTCGGAAACGCATCGATAAACATGCTACCGATAGCAGACGCCGGCGATGACCGGACTGACGGTCTGTGTGAGAATACGACATGGGCAGAGGTGGGGGTATGGTTTGATGGCAGCGGCTCATACGATCCGGATAATCCTCATGACAACACCGGCGGCAACTACCGCGGGATTGTGAGCTGGCACTGGGACTTTGGCGATGGGAACGAGAGTGATGGATTGTGGGTATGGCACAACTACAGTGTTGACGGCAACTACACCGTGGAACTGACCGTAACTGACGTTGACGGCGCAACCGACACCGACACGTGTATAGTCACGATCCTCCCGCCAGAACCACTCTTCGCAGATGCAGGACCTGACCAGTGGGTTGGAATCGGAGCGGAAGTCCGGTTCGACGGCTCCGGTTCAACCGGATGCATCGATAAATGGATATGGAAGTTTGATGATGGGAACATCACCACCGCCAATACGTCGACGACCACTCATGCATACAACGAGGACGGCGACTACACCGTGAACCTCACAGTAGTCGAAGACCACACCGGCAAGACAGCTAACGACACCGTAATCATCCATGTGATGTCTGGCTTTAAGATCGTGTATCCTTATGATGGCGATTGGGTATCTGACCTCGTGCCAATCGATGCGCGTGCTTTTGATATAGAGACAAATTATGTGAACTTCAACATCAGTTCTGTATCGATCGAAGACAGTTATTCCCAGAACGCAACAAATTACTCAGGCGAGGCAGTCGCACCCAACACAACCAGCTACACCTACGACTGGGACACATCCAGTCTCGGATGCGGGAATTACACGATCCACGCAACCGCATACAACGAGGGCGGCACCGAGAAGGGCACAGACCAGATCACGGTATGCGCATGCAACATTCCGGACCTGATGGGCTTCTGGCGCTTCGACGACGGCACCGGCAGCGCAACAACCAACGACTCGTCATGCAACAGGAACCATGGCACCATATACGGCGATCCTGTATGGATAATTGATGGCTCACTGTACGCGCTCCAGTTCAATGGCAGCGAGCATATCGAGGTTGCCAACAGCACCAGTCTCGCGATGACCAATAAGACCACGATCGGCGCCTGGGCAAACTCGTCGGATGCTGGCGAGCAGTATATTCTCGAGAAGGGGGCTATGGTGTTTGAATTTGCAGACGAGGTTGTCAGGCAGGATGAAACCAATGACACTGGTGATCTTGGTTTTGGTAAAAATTTCAAGCGAGCTCAGACTTTCAAGCTAGATCGTGATGCAACACTCAACAACGTGAGTGTTTACATCAGAAATAATACTGGCCCTTGGAATTATATCAACGCAACAATCCATGAAAATGGAATCGGTGGTGAACCCGGTGATGTGCTTGCTTATTTTACTATCCCTGATAGTGCGGTCACTTCCAACTATGCATGGGTTGGTGCGGATTTTGACTGCCAGCTCACAGGAGAGAAGACATATTGGTTGGTGTTAGAAAGTCCGGGTTCTTCAGATAATTACGCATATTATTGGAACTCAAGTTTTGCTGGTGGTGCTGACGGTTATTATCCAAACGGAAACGCTTGGCACTACAATGTCAGTTCATGGACCACGGATGAACTGTGGGGGATAGACATGACCTTTGAATTGAACGTAACAACATCTACATACACCGACCGTATATCGATGCCGGATCCGGACAATTTCAAGTTCATCGTATATTATGGCTGGCTTAATTGTACGTATCTGAATTGGTCGGAATCCGGATTGGAACTGGTTATGGTCGCTGATAGCAATGAGGATGAAATTAGGGCGGTGCAGGAAGCGGGCGTTAAAGTCTATTATTACATAGCGTTGGGTCGCAGTTACAATGATTCCGATGATAAAGCCGAGTGGTATGCGAACATAACAGCTGAAATGGACGCCCATAACTACACCGATGGTTTTGTATGGGACGAACTCGACCCGGGGTATTTCAATTCCAGCTATTATCCTTATACGGGTACAGGCAACAAGACCGAATTTGATGATTATCTGGAACAACTAAACGCTCATGCACACGACAACCTGACATACAACAACCTGAGTAAGAAAACTGTTGCTAACGGGGTGCGATATTATGCAAATCACTGTGGCAGCGATTATTACATGTGGGAGAGCTTTATGAGCACGTATCATGGAAACGTTTCCAGTCCAGACTATTATCATGGGGACTTCTTCAACACAACGGAGATGGAGGATGATGCTAACATATGGATAAACGGCATCAAAAAATACGAGTATCTACGAGATAACGGCGTATTGAATAAGACATTGGTCCATTCGTTTGGCGAGCCGGATGATGACAACAAGAGTATTTATGACTACATTGCCTCTCGCGTTCTTGGGGTGAAGGGGTTCAGTTACGTGGATTCAATTAACTTCGCTTCGGGATCAGTAACCATTGCTAAGGGGTTGAAATGGGATCTTGGCACCCGGATGAACTATAGCATAGATGCCGACGCAGGTACCCTGAGCGGTCGGTTCACGAATGGGTACGTGACGGATTATGTGAACTGGTCGTTCACTCACAATTCCACTAATTACACCACCGACCTGATCTCCGACCCGCTGACCGCCCACTGGCTGAACAGTTCGTCCGGGGTAACAGGGCTGGACCTCTGCCTGATCAGGGGGCAGGTGGACTTCATGCATGGCGTTCTCAGGTCTTCGACCGATATAACTGGGTGGGACTCCTGGCATCACAATGCCACTGCCGCGGTAATTCTGGACGCTTTGAACGGGACTGCTACATTGTATGTCGATGATATTCCTGCCGCAGAGCGCACGTTCCCGATGGGTCTGCCATTTGACTTTACTGGCAGCAATCTGACTATCGGCGCTAACAACACCGGAGCTTATGGTTTCAATGGCTCTATCGAGGAGGTTCAGATCTATGATAGTTGAGCGCTGGTGAGATCTGGTATTGTGCTTCGCATGAGCGCGTCCGGGCACGCGGCTTCACGCGAAGCACCAACCTATAAATATAATCAGTAACCACTATTACATGGGGGAAAGTGACCTTGTACACATACACGTCAACCATACGCAAGCTCGGCATCTATTTCGCGGAGCGGCGCAGTTCATACGCAGATCTTACCACTGCGCTTCGGAAGGCACAGATACCACTGCCTGTTGACAAATATCTTGCCAGATCGGCATTCATATCAGCGCTGGTTGCTGTTGCTGTGCTGCTGTCATCCTGCCTCATCGCAATCCCGCTATCCTCGACGTTCGGACTGAAGGTATTCCTGTTCCCACTTCCGGTTTCGCTGGTATTCGGGGGCATCACTTATAGCCTTTTTAAGTATTATCCGACGTTTCGGAGCGATGGGACTGCAGCACGCATCGATCGGTCGCTGCCATCCGCAATCACGTACATGTATGCACTCTCCCGCGGCGGCATGGAACTGCTCGAGATCCTTGAGTCGCTTGCCAAGCAACGGCGCGTCTATGGTGGTGTTGCAGATCATGTCGGATACATCGTCCGGGATATCAGGTATTTTAACGTCGATATCATACAGGCTATGCATAATGCGAATGAGCGATGCCCGTCAAGGCACATGAGGGATTTTCTTGATGGGCTGATCACGGTGCTCGACAGCGGCGGCAATCTCACCGAATATTTCAGAGCCAAGGCAGCTTATTATTATGAGCGCGCTGAGGCAGATCAGGAAGAATACTTAAATTCGCTCGGCATGGTTGCTGAGGGTTACATCACGGTCTTTGTTGCGGGACCGTTGTTTATGATGACCGTGCTCGTGGTGGTCGGGATGATCGACAGCACTTCGATCATCCTCTTGCAGGCGCTGATCTACGGGCTGATCCCCGGAGCCACTGCGATGTGCATCATCCTCTTAAACATCATGGCTGGTTCGCAGGAGGAGTCAAGCGGCGTCCCATCCACTGTAAAACAGCCGGATATTTTCGCGGGAATCGAGGTAGTACCCTCCGAGGAACCTGAGCTTTTCGCCCGGCTTGAGCGTGCTGAAGCCATCGGGAAGTACAAAAAATTCTTCAGAAACCCGCTGAAAACGTTCTTTGAAAATCCCGGCTACGTGCTGTTGCTGACCGTTCCCGCGGCACTCATCTATGTCCTAATCGACGTTTACATGAAGGGATATCTCTCCCTCCAACCGGTCATCGATACAGTGACCGGTATTGCAGCTAACGCCACCACAATGGCATTTCCGGCTATTCATATTCTTGATGATGTGATCATATTCGGAATGTTCGTCCTGCTTGTCCCGTTCACGTACTTCTATGAGAAACGTACGCGGAGGATCAAGAGTATAGAGAGTGAGATGCCTGAGTTCCTGAGAAGACTCGCATCGATGAACGAGGCAGGGCTCACATTGACAAGCTCGATCAGGGCATCTCTCAAATCCAGACTCGGCGTGCTTGATCGTGAGATCAGGCGTATGTGGAAGGACATCGAGTGGGGTGCTACCACATCCGAGGCGATGGCACGGTTCGAGGAGAGGGCGAGGACTGCCATGATCACCCGCACCACCACGCTTATCATAAAGGCGAACGAGGCGGTCAGCGATATTCGGAGGGTGCTTCAGATTGCGGCTGCCGATGCCGAGGCAGCACACCGCCTGAAACAGAACCGGTTCAGCAACATGGCAGAGTACGTGATGATCATCTACCTCTCGTTCTTTGTCTTCCTCTTCATCGTGTATGTGCTTGCCGCGCATTTCATAACCATGGTCCCGGTAGGCGATGCTACTGAAAACTTAAGCGAGGGCATGACGATGCTTGCGCAGTACGATGCTAATAGATACATCCTCTTGATGTTCCATGCAACGCTGATCCAGGGGTTCTGTTCAGGACTCATTGCCGGTGCGATGGGCTCCGGAAGCGCATATTCAGGACTCAAGCACTCGCTTATCATGGTGGCGATTGCGTACATAACCTTTACACAACTCGGGCTGGCGTGAAGGTTAGAAAGCGTCGCCTGGATTGTGGCTTTTATGCCAGTCCGTAGGTGTAATTTGAGGGGTGTGGACTCTTGGGGATTGTCAAAAAATAACCTGTTAAAATTCGTGTCATTCGCCCATTCGTGAAATTCGTGATAAAATCGGCAGAAGGGATCACGAATGGCACGAATAAACGAATCGCACGAATGTCCGGGAGGTGGAGTGCCATCAGCTAAACTTTGCTACTTTATTTTTCGGTGAGCACTTGGAACACATACCCGGCAATCACCGCCGCTTGACCCCGCACATCTCGCGCAGCGTCGCACCAAGCTCGGACTCCACGATATGGCTGACTCCAAGCGTCTTCGGGTGCAGATCGATCTCGACTACGACCGCATCATGCCCCATCTCCTTAAGCGGGAGCACCTGCCTCGGACCGTTGGTGATCGATATCACTTCCATTCCTGAGAGTGGCTCCATCGGAACCGCGTGCGGGACTCCTGATATGACCGCAAAATCGAAGTTCTGGTATTTCTCGCTGATGATCTTTCCTGCCACAGTCCCTGCAATCGGGTACTCATCCAGTCCGCCGATCGTCTCGTGAATCTCGACCCCGCGCTCGTGCAGGTCTTCAAGGATGTCCACCGCATACCGCCTGATTCGCGGAAGCCCGATCTCGGTATCGAGGTTTGCGATGTTGACGATCTCTGATTCCGACCCGATCTGCTCTGCGCATTCGGAGACCGCGAGAAGGACATCAGCAAACATGTATGCAGTCTCCTTCTTTGCATTTAAGATGTTGACGCAGTTTTTTCCGTCTTTTAGCAGTCCCATGATCCGCTCTGCAACCTTGTACTTGAGATCGCCCCTCGATGGCTCGAGGTACTCCTTGCTCGCTGCCCCGTGCTCCTGTTCAAGCCGGGTAGCCTCCAGTAAGAGCCCCCTCTGCCGTTCAAGCTCGGCATCATCGATGATCCCTACGTCCCGTGCAGCTTCGAGGGTCATGATCACTCCGTGGGTGTTCTCATGGTAGCCGGCATGTACCTCGACCACGATCACCGGAATATCAGTATCCACATCCTCGATCGCCTGCTTGAGGTCCTCGCCGATGATCATGCTGGTGCAGGTTCCAACAATCCCGATACGCTTCGGGTGCCAGAGGTCGATGACCTTTTCGAGGAGGTTTGAGAGCAGTTCGCGCCCGCCAAAGACAAAGTCGGTCTCGTCCATCGCTGTTGTGACAACCCGCAAGGAGTCTTCTTCGAGCAGGCGGGCGTGTTTGAATGAGCAGCCCGGAGGTCCGTGCAGGATTGCGACGTCGGCATCCAGATCGCGCAACGTGTAAAGCGCCGCGACGATCGCGCTCGGACGCGGGTGCATTATCTTAATGTCGTCCATTGTGGTATTTTTAGGTACGCCTGGTATTAATATTTGTTATTCAGAGGGGGTCAATTCATCTGGTACTCTGGTTCATTTCAATGGAGAATTTGAGAACAAATTGTAGGAACGGGGGCAGTTCAATGATCTGAAGCATTTCCAGAGGGACGCTAATCGATGTGGATAAACTTTGTGAGATCAGCAACTGAGTCAACCGGACGTACGAATCCTTTTACCAATGGTGTAAGCGATCACCAAGGATATTCCAGCCGCTGTTGTTAACAGACCCGAAATTCTCAATCCACTCACCATGTCCGGTTCTGTGAAGTACGAGCCAAACAGCAGCGCCGCCCCCAGTAAAAGAAAGAACAATCCGGTAATTAATTTGTGTTCAGGTTTCTCTTGCTTCTCCTCTGGCTTCCATAGTCCCCGGTCTATCAGGTCGAGCTTCTTCTTATGTTCCAAATAAGTCACGAATGCGTAACATGCAATTGCCGCTATTATTATCAAGACCCAGTCAGTCATACTGCATATCAACGTTAAAAGACGTATTTAAAGTTATACTTCACACCGCCATAACTTGAGCTTTTTCAAACCTCTGAAACCGTAATGTAAGCAAAGAGTCGAGTTCTTGTCTGTAGGTAGTATCCGTTTGGTTCAGACAGTCGATGATAGCATTTTTAAAGCCCTTAAACTCGGAATAATATTTCGAATAAAGACACTGTTTCTTAACGAATTTCCATAGTCGCTCAATAAGATTTAAATTTGGCGAGTAAGGTGGAAGGTAAAGCAATTCAATATCGAGGGATTTTGCTAACTCCCAAATAAGTTTACACTTCTAGTATCTGGCATTATCCAAAACAAGGGTGATAGGGACTCTGATGTCGAGGCGTGAAATGCGCCACAATAAATCACAAAAACGCTGAGCGTTGATATATGTATCGTTGGTAACAGTGATTAATTCATTAGTTATAGCATTTAACGCACCCAAAAAATTGAATCGCTTTCTACCAGAAGGGGCTTTAATAAACAATCGTTTAAAAGACCACAATATTCCGAGAAAGGGGGCAAGAACGAAGTGTGCAGCATCCACAAAAAAGACAAC
>DAOURL010000213.1 GCA_030625165.1 Methanosarcinales archaeon
CAGTTCTGTCTTTTCAGCAAGTTCCATCCTGTGATCTGCCAGTTTCTCTGCAAGTTCCCGATCTTCCACCGCCATAATCCGGGCGGCAAGGATGGTGGCATTATCACCTCTTCCGATTCCGACATACACAACAGGAATTACGGCTGGTATCTGTGCAATCGAGAGCAGGGCATCCATCCCTGTCTGATATGCTTCCGATTATTATGACTGCATCGGTCATGTTATAAATGAACTGGGTGGTTGATTATCCGTTCCGGCTCAAGGACAGATGCAGGATGGACACAGATGATTATATTTTCCAGGAGCAGTTCGGAAAAGGACTGTTGTCCACACCGGATGGATGGCAGGAGATAGATGACTGGTTTGCCTGTGCAAAAATGCTTCCGACGATAGAGGAGGAACTTGACCGGTTGGTACGCCCAAAGGATGTGGAAAAGAGCATATATGTACCCATACGCCCCCCTGCCATCTGGGATTGGATAGATGCTATGACGGTGCGGAAGTAGGGTCAAAGTCGATATACAACTTTTTGAATAAATATCAGCCAATGCTCTCACTTCACGGTCACATTCATGAGTCTCCTGAGGTTACAGGACGATGGTATGCAAAACTCGGCAGGACGATATGCATCCAGCCCGGTCAACTTGATGAGTTTATGTATGTTACGATCGACCTGTCTACCATAAAGTTTGATAGAGTCAAGGAGTAATACCTCGCATTTAATAGGACAATCGGAGCATGTTAGTATATGGAAATACCGTTACTCAATGACATTGTCATCATATTCGGACTATCCATCGCTGTACTCTTCATATTCCATCTGATCCGGGTGCCCGCGATCGTGGGATTTCTCCTGACCGGGATACTGGCGGGACCCCACGGACTGGGGCTGGTACATGGCGTCCATCAAGTCGAAGTTTTAGCTGAGATAGGCGTCGTACTCCTGCTTTTTGCGATCGGACTCGAGTTCTCCTTAAACCGCATGGTGCAGATCAAGAGATCGATCCTGCTTGGCGGCTCGCTTCAGGTATTGCTAACCATCGTGGCTGTTTTTTTCATATCCACGCAGATCGGTCTCACATCTGACGAATCGATCTTCATGGGATTTCTTATAGCGCTCAGCAGCACGGCAATCGTTCTCAAACTCATTCAGGAACGGGCTGAAATCGACAGCCCCCACGGGCAGGCGACCCTTGGCATCCTGCTCTTCCAGGATGTTATCATCGTTCCGATGATGCTGTTTACGCCCTTGCTTGCTGGAGCAACAGGGAATTTGGGCGAGTCCCTCATCATCCTTTTGGCAAAAGGAACCGGAATCATCCTGCTGGTGGCAGTTGGCGCCAAGTGGATCGTGCCGCAGGCGTTGTACCAGATCACCAGGACGCGGAGCCGGGAACTGTTCCTGCTGAGCGTTTTTATGATCTGTCTCGCAGTTGTGTGGCTGACCTCCAGTATGGGACTCTCCCTCGCACTGGGTGCATTTCTGGCAGGCTTGATCATCTCCCAATCGGAATACAGCCATCATGCGCTCGGTAATGTCTTGCCCTTCCGCGATGTCTTTATGAGCTTCTTTTTCGTCTCGATCGGGATGCTCTTAGATCTCGATTTTCTTTTCCAGCAGCCCGGACTCATTTTGCTGATTGCTCTCTGCTTTCTGGCATTAAAAGCCGTCATTGCTTGCTTTGTAGCTTTTTTACTCGGATTCCCCCTCCGCACTGCGATTTTAGTGGGGCTCGCACTCTGTCAGGTCGGTGAATTTTCATTCATACTTTCGAGGACCGGCGTTGAACATGGTTTGCTTGCAGGGGATGCGTATCAGTTTTTCCTGACCGTCTCTGTCCTGACCATGGCTGTAACACCGTTTATCATAGCACTGGCGCCTCGCATTGCGGAGCTCGCATTGCGGTTGCCACTGCCTGGAATATTAACATCAGGCCGATATCCTGTGCAAGTGGCGGATCGTGCTCACAAACAGGATCACTTAATCATCATTGGCTTTGGGGTGAACGGTAGAAATGTGGCGCGAGCCGCCAGGATATCGGGTATCCCATACACAATCCTTGAAATGTGCTCGGAGATCGTGAGGGATGAACAAGCAGAGGGCGAGCCAATTTATTATGGTGATGCAACCCATGAGGCGGTATTTCAGCACGCAGACATTAAAGATGCAAGAATTGTGGTGATAGCAATCTCCGACCCCGCTGCAACCCGTAGAATCACCGCAATTGCCCGGAGACTTAACCCAAAGATTCATATCATTGTAAGAACGCACTATCTTCAGGAAATGAAGCCCCTGTATGAATTAGGGGCTGACGACGTTATTCCAGAGGAGTTTGAGACCTCTGTGGAGATATTCACCCGGGTTCTGGTGAAATACCTCATACCCAGAGATGAGATCGAGAGCTTCATAGCTGAAGTGCGGTCAGATGG
>DAOURL010000036.1 GCA_030625165.1 Methanosarcinales archaeon
TCTGACATATCTGGTCGGTACGCTCGATGAAAGTCGCTCATCATATCGTCGTGGATGCTCCGGAGGTCGCTCAGTGGTGCGTCGAGATCGAAATCGACCGGAAAGTTCTTTGCGGTCAGAAATCGCGCCTCTTCGGTACCGGCAGAGACGCGATGGTATCTGGAGAGAGCGTTTGATGGTTTGTGCATCTTGCTAATTGATGTGGCTATCGAGTTATTTAGTGTTGGGGTCTGACACGTTTGCTTTCAGATATTCGAAGCAGGGGGTCTGTGGGACAATGTCGAGTTTTTCAGTGAAATCACTATATCCTTAAGTTTTACCGCAGAGTACGCGGAGAACGCAGAGGCATCAGAAAACCAGAGAGAGGATTGAAACGGTCTTAAAACTCTGCGCTCTCTGCGATCTCCGCGGTGATAAATCACTGGATTTTTAGACAGTGCCGGTGTAGGGCAATCCTTCACCCTCACCCCAAAAAAACTCACGTAATCAGCTCATCCAGCCTGAACTGCTTGTGCTTCCTCACACCAAAGAACTCCCTCGCAGCAGTTGCAACCACGTCGCGATATTCGGAAGGCGTGTACACGCCCATCCGCCAGTTGTCGCGCTGCGCATCTCCGAGAGCGGAAACGAGATGCGAGACCTCGTGAAGCGGCTTTAACCGCTGATCGATCACAATGTTCGCCTTCGTCTCCACGATCTCTGGCGGCTTCGGGATGTCCACAAGTACGTACTCGGGATCGACCCCGGCAGCGGATGCGATCTCGTTCTCGATTCTTCTCACGTTTCTCCGGTGCTCAAGCACGCTCTCGCCCACCGCATCGAATCCTTCGTAGAGCGCACGTTTAAACAACCTCCTGTCACGCAAGGAGTCCGCGATCTCTGTTGGATACCCGGGATATGACCCCAGCTGCATAAAGAGCTCCCGATCATCCATCGTATGAAGCATCCTCGCATCGAAGCCGTCCTCGATCATGCACTCGACAGCACGCACGCACATCGACTCAGCGATGCGGGTCACATGATGGTAGTACACGGTCGGGTGCATCAGGAACCGCGAGAGCAATAGCGACTCGGCAGCCCTTATCCCGCCGCTTCCGAGCACGAGTTTCCCGTCCAAAAACCTCATCTCGTGAATCAAACGCACGAGATCGACTGAAAGCGGAACACCCGTGTAATGCGCATCCCTGACAAGATAATCCATCCGGTCAATGTCGATCTCACTGTTTAAGGCAGCACCGAATCCGGTTTCCCCTTTTATATGCTTGGCAACCCTTGGGATGCTGATCGAGTATCGATCAAATATCTCTCCGAGGTTGTTTTCGAGGATCTGGTAAACGTCCTCATGCGATCTTCCCGTATATTCCCTGATGATATTCTCGGTCACATGCGACAGTGGTCCATGCCCGATGTCGTGGAGCAGTGCAGCGACGCGCAGTTCGGCCTGCCCGGCTCCCCCATCCGCCCCCCCTTCTGCCTCTTTGCCATACTCACTTTCTTTGCCCATGCAATCCGCAAGCAGGTTTGCAAGATGGTATGTGCCAAGCGAATGTTCGAATCTGGTGTGGTTTGCTCCCGGGTACACAAGATTTGTCAGTCCGAGTTGCTTGATTCGGCGTAATCGCTGCATAACAGGGGTATCGACAAGCGCGAGTGCTGCTTCATCCAGTTCGATATATCCGTGGATCGGGTCACGAATCACCTTCATCACACTATGGTGGTTGTGCATATTTATATACATATAGCGACAATGCGAATCCATGCACTGGAAATGGATATACAGAGGTGTCATCTCTGGCTAAGAAGAAGAAGACCGATGCACCGATAGTACGCGTACGCATTCCCCGCAAACACGATCGTGAGGTTCTGGCGACTGTTGAGAAACTGCTCGGAGCAAACCACCTGCGTGTGAGATGCTTCGACGGAACCATAATAAATGCCAGAATACCCGGAAGGATGAAGAAGCGGATATGGATCCGGGAGAACGATGTAGTCATCATTATTCCATGGTCATTTCAGGAAGAGAAGGCAGATGTGGTCTGGAGATACACCGCGCCACAGGTTGACTGGCTCAGACGCCGTGGATACCTCTCCTGAATCATGGCAAAACTCGAAAAAAGATTAAGGGAAATCGATACGGAAGTTGACCGATTCCGGATCAGAATAAAGGATTCTGAAGACTTAAAATCGGTCGAAGGCGTTTTTGATACGTTTACACTGAAGACCCTCTACCATCTCGCAAACAAGGGATACATCGATGCGCTCGGAGGCGTGATCAGTACGGGTAAGGAGGCGAACATCTACCATGCGTTCGGATGTGAGCGGGAGATCGCGATAAAGGTGTACCGTATCTCTACGAGCAATTTCCGTGCGATGCAGTCATACCTGATCGGGGATCCAAGATTCAAGAACGTAAGGCACGAGAAACGGAGCATCGTCTTCGCATGGACGAAGAAAGAACTGAGAAATCTGAAAAAAGCTCATGCAGCAGGGGTACGTGTGCCAGAACCGTTCGTCGAGAGAAATAACGTTCTTTTAATGGAGTTTATCGGAGAGGATGAGATCGCCGCGCCGCAACTCCGTGAGGTGTCATTGACCCCTGATCAGGCGCGGAAGGCGTTTGAAACCACTGTAGAGTATGTCCGGCTATTATATCACGCAAATCTCGTACATGCCGACCTAAGCGAGTTTAACATGCTGATGGACGGAAACGAGGTTGTTTTCATCGATATGGGGCAGTCTGTTACCCTCGATCATCCGAATGCTATGGAGTTTCTGATGCGGGACATCCACAATGTCACGCGATTCTTCAGGAAGAAGGGCGTGCGGATCGAGGAGGACGCTGTTGTGGATGCGGTACTTGGCGAGTAAATTGGATCGCCTGAACCACCTGAGTATCGGAATGGGGCAGCTTGTTCCGCGGGCAAGTGTCATATCTCGATGTTACCGGCTGCCGCCTGCAGGATCATGAGCCCGTCAAGGGCCGTGACCTTGCCGTCGCCATCGACGTCCGCATTATAGTTCTCTCCGCCGCTGGCTGCGATTGTAAGCGCGATCACGGCGTCGGCAGGGGTGATTTCGTCGTCACCGTTGAGGTCGCCTTTCTGTGATGGGCTCGGCTGCATGAGTGGATAGCGATCCTGTGCACCAACACCGCCTGAAATATCATAAGGGGCGTCCCAGATCCCACTCTCACCAATCCCACTGGCGTAGGGATATTTTTCCTCGTAATCGCTCCAGTAGTTTCCCCCACACGGGTAGCCGTTGTCCCATGAGTTGGTGCCGGTGTTATCGGATGCTTGATCGATGTTGTTGTCTACGAGGTTGTTGTGATAAATCAGGTTGTTGTTAGATGATAACGATAAACTGATACCGCCCCCGTTGTTCGATACATCGTTGCCCACAAGCACATTGTTACTCGAATAGCCCAATGAGATGCCGAAGCAGTTGTTTGATATGCTGGTATTCAGTATCCTGCTATTATTGGTTTCAAAGAGTTCTATTCCAATAGTTGTATCTGACAGATCAAAATTCTTTACCGTGATATTATTACAGTTTACAAGTATAACCTGTCCGGCATTTGCGATTGTTTGATCTGATACACTTTCGAGATAAATGAGGGGCTTACCGTTCACGGTATTATCGTAAACAGTATTATTTTTAACGGAGTTTTTATACGACCCGGCGAGGACACCATCATTTACAAAGGCGTTGTTTGCGATTGTGTTGTTGTGCGAGTACACCAGATGGATTCCGATAAAGGAGTTGTTCGCCATGTTGTTGTCTATCAATCTGCAATCCGAACCTGCGAAACTGATACCTATATTGTTATTCTCACAGGTGTTGTTGCAGATTTCACTGTTTGACGAGTCAAGCGAGATCCCACTCACGCTGGCATTAACACATCTGAAACCTCGAACTACACAGTTATCAACCGTAATATTGATAGCATTGTCTAAGCCCTGTGCATCGATCGTTGGCAGCCCTTCGCCCTGAAGTGTAAGTGACTTATTCACAAACACATCCTCATAATAAGTCCCGGAATCAACAACAATCGTGTGCCCATCTCCTGTGGTAGGATCATCTATCGCATCCTGAATCTCTGCAAAATCTTTGACTGTATCCATATTATGGACACATAATATTCTGACGATGTAATAATCCTCAGACCCTACCAGGCTCACACTGCACCCCTCCGGATCCTCGCAATAATTCCCGTAAACTTCCACCTTATCCCCGGCAGTGATATTTTGATCCATATCCCCAACTGGTGGTGCGACTGTTTGAAGAGTAACATTCAGCCAATTACATGACGTGGATCCGCTGATCACTTCATCCACACCTACATTCCAGCCATACGGAGCACCGGGCATAGATGCGTTAAAGTATTCGATCGCAGTTCCGATGAATGTGATATTTGACTCCGTACTGACGATGTAATAATCCTCAGACCCTACCAGGCTCACAATGCACCCCTCCGGATCCTCGTAATAATTCCCGTAAACTTCTACCTTATCCCCGGCAGTGATATTTTGATCCATATCCCCAACTGGTGGTGCGACTGATTGAAGAGTAACATTCAGCCAATTACACGGCGTGGATCCGCTGATCACTTCATCCACACTTACATTCCAGCCATACGGAGCACCGGGTATAGATGCGTTAAAGTATTCGATCGCAGTTCCGATGAACTTGATATCAGACACTGCAAGATAATGATCCGATACGTTCAGATTTACCCAGTGTTCTCCAACATCTGACCACCAATCAGGTATTTCGTCAATGTTACGATAATCACCGTAAACCTCCACTCTATCTCCCACCGTAACATTGATATAGGCGAACGGGGGCACTATGGGCCAGCTAACAGTTACATTATCCTCTATTGTCAAATTACCTATTGGATCTGAAATGATTTCATTGATCTGAACATTAACAGCTCCTGCACCTACTGCACCACCAAAATCAGGAGATCCAGTTACGACACCTCTAAATTTAACCTCTTCCATATCTAATGTCGCTGCCGATACCCCTCCCATAAAAGCGCCAAGCAATGCAATTGCAATACAGATTCCGAAGATATTATGTTTTGTATTCCCAGTCATTTCATCCACCTCTGTTAAACGCGCGATTCTCTCCGACCAGACTCTCCGCGCTCTGTATGATCAACCTGTGATTATATTATAAAAAACTTCCCGAGAGCCGGTCGCAGGTCTCGACGCCAGACGTGTTTCCGGCGCGGGTGCTGGCGAAAAACAGGATCTACCAATCATTCCACACCGGGGACGAGATTAACACCAACCACGCCGGTTTTATCCACAAGTTACCAGAGTACGTGGAAAGGACCAATACCGGAAACGCGCAAAGCAATTGCGATAAAATCCAATGCTCCGGCCGGGATTTGAACCCGAGTCAATGGCTCGAAAGGCCACCATGATTGGCCGGACTACACTACCGGAGCGTGAGAACATATAATACAGTAACCGAGTGCACATTAACGTTTCTATCATGAACTACCGCGGCGGCAAATATTTAATAGAATCACCACAATCATAAAGACTATGAATTATCTGCTATGCGCATTCGGCATCGTATGGGCAGGACTCGGGCTCTACACCATGCACCTGCTGCTTACGCGATCACGATTATCAAGAACGAGGAGGAATCGGAGCACACATGGATAGGAGACGAAAGGCGCTATCTGCATTCGCTATCATCGCAGTTGTTCTGGTGGTCGGATTGTGGGGCATCCCCGTCGGTAACAAACAACTCGCGGTCTCGGAGCTTACCGATGAGCACATAGGAAAGCAGGTGCATGTAAACGGCACCGTCGCGGTAGGGACGCTTCGCTACATGGATAACGGTTCAACGATATTATTTACCCTCACAGATGGGCGCAGAGATGTCAATGTCATTTATGTGGAGCACCATCCCCCAAATCTGATAGAAGGAAATCATGCTGCCGTCACCGGGGAGTTGCTCTCTGGCAACACCATATCCGCAAACCAAATAATAACCAAATGTCCATCAAAGTACAGCACCGAGGCGACCGCGCTTGAGACTACAGAATAACGAGGCATACTGATGATCACGGACTGGTACGAATACCGGCTGATAAACGGCGCAATCGTCAGTATGATAGATAATCTCGATGAATCGAATCTGAAACGTATCGTCCGCCACGTATTCGATTCGGGGGGCAAAAGAATCCGCCCAATCATCCTACTTCTCTCTTCCGAACTCTTTGGCGGCGATGCGGACGAATGTATCGATGCCGCGCTCGCGATCGAACTGATCCACTCAGCATCGCTGATACACGATGACATACTGGACGTAGGTCTTGTGCGCAGAGGCGTCCCAAGTGTTTACAAGCAGTTCGGGCTGGCTGCTGCGATCCTTTGCGGCGATTTCCTGATCTCAAAGTCGATCGAACTGATCTCAAAATATGACCAGGCAGTGATTCAGGATTTCGGGCGCGCCGGCATGTCCATGTCCGAAGGCGAGGCGCTCGATGTCAACAGCAACGAGACCGATTTTTCCGAGAACGATTACTTCGAATGCATAAACAAGAAGACCGCATCCCTCTTTGCCGCATCGGCATGTATGGGAAGCAGGATCGGGGGGGCGCCCGCGCAGTCGGTCAGCAGATGCACCGAATTCGGGATGCATCTTGGCATGGCGTACCAGATCATCGATGACATCCTCGAATGCAAGGAACTCCAGCACGAGAAGAAGTCTGAGAACACCGCAACAACGCTACCGCACATCTTGAAGCATGATGCGATAGACCTCTCGATAAAGGCGGTTCAGCATCACGTCGATTGCTCGAAGCAGATCATAAATTCGTTCGATGAAACGGAAGTCAGGACCAAGTTGCAGAAGATCGTGGACTATATGACATTTGATCTGGCAGGCGCAGTGGAATAATTCATCTAATTCAACTGAATCTTCCGACCGAGCGCGCAGACCCCAATTAGCATAAATCATATAATGGGTTTGCTGACCACCTGACCCGGTGTGAAAAAAACCGAAAGATTTATTACCAAATAGCGACGTGGTAATACACCTGCAATCAACCATATAGAGGTTAGGGGAATGTATCAACTAAACAAATGTCCGAAATGTGGAAGTCAATTACATGATTCTGGTCGTATACAAGTCTGCGCCAGATGCAGGTACTGGACGCGGGCCGGAACGGCAAATCTGGATTCGATAATCATATCGTGACTACGGCATGTAGAACGGTGCGCTGATCGATGCGTTTTTGTTCTATTCTCGTATGCCCCGGATAGCATCAGCAGCGCGGAGCTTGGCATACGCATAGATGCATATATGTGTCTGCGCACCCCACTTACGCTTAAGGTTGATGCTGCAAATGGTTGTTGAATCGATACCGACCCAAAAACACAATCCGAACCACAATCCGCCGACCATCATGGGTCGGAGGCAGTCGATGAAGAGGCAGATATACCGGCAGTTGCCGGGATTTAACTGCGGCGAGTGCGGATATACGAATTGCACCCAGTTCGCAGCCGCGCTGGTGGCAGGCGAGGTGAAAACAACCAGTTGCCCGTTTCTACTTCAGGACAGATTTAAGGAAAGTAACGAGCAGGTCAATGAGATCCTATCCGGGAAGACATGGAACGCGGCGGAAGACGCTGAAGATGCAGAAGAGGACGCAGAGATCATCGGACTCATCGACCATCTTGCAGCGGATTTCGTCTTGTCCCCGCTTCGAGGCGAACCGTCGTGCCGGGAGGATTTGCATCCGTTTGACATAGGGATCCGGGCAGAGATCGGGGATATTCTCCGTTACCGACCATGGGGCTGCCCGATAACACATTTCGCAGATGTCCTGGCAGTAGCTCACGGGATCGTCACTGTGCACGTCGTCGGTCCGCTCCACCGGCTCGGCCGCGAGATTGCATGGACGGACGCGGGGCTATGCATGGTCATTGGCTTCGAAGGAGTGGTGACGAGAGGGGATATGCCTGATGTCGGGGCGACGGTGCGATTTTTGCCAGAGCACTGCATGATGGGCAAGGTTCACTCCGGTGTGATCGTGCACTCAGAAGGGGATCGTGTGCGGATCGAGGGGATCGATCTGAAGGTGTGGTGAGTTCTGCTTTTGGTGAATGGTGGCTGCGCCGCATTGGTCTGTGTTTCGTGCTGGCACAGATAGTCAGAGCGTGATTGCATCAGCCGCCGCCTGCAGGATCATGAGCGCGTCGAGGGAAGTGATGTGGTTGTCGCCATCAACGTCCGCTGCGAGGTCCCAACCGCCGGTGGCTGCGAGCTGGAGCGCGATTGTGGCGTCCGCGGAGGTGATCACTCCATCATGGTTCACATCCCCGCGGAGGGGTTTTTCTTCTGCCGTTACAGATACGTTGTATCCAGTCTCCGGACCGAATATCAGTGGATTGAAATGTTTAACCATTATGTAGTATGTGCCGGAAGTGCTGCAGTTCCAAACTATTTTTGATGCCGAACCAGTGCCACCACCATCATCGTGGCATATCTCTGCCACCCCATCAGTACTATAAAGATACAGGCAGGTGTCTGACTCATCCCCAAAATCGGAGGTTTCGATGGTGTACGCGCCACATTCCGTAGCAATGAATTTCAGCCAGTCTTGATCGTATGGGACATGGAAATTATGAGTTTGCTTGACACTATCAACAGAAATATAACTTGATAATAAATAATTGTCGTCTGGTTCATACGCATCAGGTATCGAATCTCCGAACTCTGTGTAATTATAATAAGAGGTTGTGTATGCATCGTATATGTAATCGAGTCGGTTCCAGTCACCATCGTAGAGATTCAAATATCTGAGGTAAAAATTCCCGTCAACATTATGCTGGCTGATCGCTGTGCCACGGAATGCAAGTGTAACAGTCTGATTTCCGGCGTTTAAATAGGTATAACTGTTATCACATTCTATCCAGTACCCATACTCATCGTACAGCGATCCTTCTATCCTGTACTTTCCAGCCATCGTCACGTTAACACCAACATCTATGATTAAATAATCATACAACCAATCTCCGTCGGTATCTGTCCCGTAATCTGAATAGATATCACTGAACTCGGCAGGCAGTCTCTGGAAGTCGGTATAATTGTGATGTGAGGTGGTGTATGCATCGTATGTGTAATCTATTCGATTCCAATCATCATCGTACAAGTGCAAATATCTGAGATCATAAGTTCCGTTAACTTCGTTCTGCCTGATCGCAATTCCACTGAAATCAAGTTGTACGGTCTGGTTTCCGGTGTTCAGGTATATGTGGTTGCTGCTGTACTCGATGTAGTCTCCATAACTATCATACAAGTCTCCATTTACCTGATAATACCCCGCGGTTGTCACATCTACACCGACCTCGATCGTTAAATAGTCATACAACCAGTCTCCGTTAGTGTCTACCCCGTAATCTGAATAGATATCACTGAGCTTGGCAGGCGGTCTCTGGAAGTCGGTGTAATTGTAATGTGGGGTGGTGTACGCATCGTATGTGTAATCGAGTCGATTCCAGTGGTCGTCGTACAGGAGCAAATATCCGAGATCATAAGTTCCGTTAACACCGTTCTGTCGTATCTTGATTCCACTGAATTCTAATGGTATTGATTGACTGCCAACACCCAGATACACGTAATCGCCACCCTCGTAATCTATCCATGACCCGCACTCGTCGCATAACTCTCCATAGATCATATAGTTTCCAGCAGCCGCCACATTCACGCCAACCTCGATCGTTAAATAATCATACAAATCATCTCCGTCAGTATCCGACCCGTAATCTGAATATTCACCACTGAAACCCGCAACCGGCACATCGATTACTGCACTCAGATGGTTATTGAACGTTATAGCCTCCCCCGGTACTTCTGTGACCGATAGATCGATCCGGTAAACCCCGGGTGATGTCGGAGTCCACGAGATATGTAATGGGATATTGGTCCCTTGCGCGATGGATGAAATGTCAGTGCTGTTCAGAACGACACCGTCCATGGTGAGATTCAATCTCAGATCGGTCTCATCGTTCAATCCGTTGTTTTTTAGGGTCACGTTGAATCGGACAGGCATGTTGCAGCAAACCCTATCAGAATATTCGAATCCGGACAGACATAAATCATGATCCGGCTTCGGATGCGGTATGCCAGCCCATACGATAGTATTATAGAATAACTGAGTGTCATTCGGTCCTGCACCTGATTCCGGGAAATGGTTGAGATAGATGTTGGCATATCCCTGATCCGTACCGGTTACGTCATTGGTGATTATGGAGGAGTAGCCGTCATCGGTCATGGCAAGTATGGATCCGGTTGTTGTATCCCAGGGATAATTTGTGGTCCAGCTCTCACTCTGGTACGGATCATCCATCCCCAAAAAGATCGGGTGGTCCGGATAATATAGCGTGAAATTTCCGGAAGTCCAGTACGCATCCCCTGTAATATCAGCCATTCCAAACAACGGCGCTAATTTGATATTATTGCTAACCCACGAATCGAATGTTCCGGCGGTCGCAATGATACCGTGACCTTCCCCTACATACTGGCTTATCGCCGCTATCTCAGAATCGGAAAACTCCCTGTAAAATGCGCAGGAGATTATCAGGACATCTGCCCCGGTACCTGATATCTCCGGGTATGTGATCTTCTCTGTGTTCAGTGTGGTGTAATCGATATCGAGCATATAATCCCCATAGATATACCAGCCATCACCAAGATCGCCCCAGAATCTGGTTATAAAAGCCTCGTCTGTGCCGTAAGAGTCAAGCACAACCGCTTTCAGACAACCAGCAGGCGTGACCACGCGCACACTCTTGTTTTTGGCATTGTTGACCGTAATGGTCTCTCCGGATACCGGTGCTGCATGGATTGCGACATCATGCAACTCCTCCGTAGAAGGAGTCGTCCATTCGAAACTAAGAGGAATACTACCTCCACTCGAAAGATCGGGGATCGTGATGCCCTCAACGATTGCGCCATCCACCATGAAATTCACTTCTATATTACTCTCATCATTTAATCCATTATTCTTTATGGTGGCATTGATCAGGGTGGAACTGTCCGGCTCTATCCAGCCAGGTGCATCGAGGTTGTAGACTGCGATCTCATGCGGCTTTTTCTCGATGTTGGTCTTCGTCCATACAAAGGAGTTGTAGACTATCTGTCTATCCTGCTCTTCCGCGCCAAAACCGGAGAGTTCAGGTCCGTGTGTGAAGTAGATCGATGCGCCTGCCACAACATGATCGCCTCTGTACTCGTATATATTTGCCATCTGATCATTTGATCTGGCAACGACCGTCCCCGGATAATCCGGATTGAGAGCCAGATCTGTGGTTGTGCCATCCATTCCGCTCCGATATGGATCCGGAAGTTTCGCAAATAGGGAGTTATCCGGATCAAGAAGGTCGAAGATCGGGTCGAACCATCCGTACCCGTATCCAACCGCATCCGGATCCAGACCGAACATCGGCGCAAGTTTCATGTTATTCGGGACACCGCTGGACAAGGTTCCGAAACTTCCTGTCAATCCATGACCTTCCTGTACGTATTGACTGATCGCATCGACCTCACTGTCTGTAAACTCCCATCCAAGACTATCAACGGACGAATCCGGGATAGCAAGCACATCTGCCCCGGTAGATATGATGTCATCATAAGTTATATCTTCTTTGTCCAGCACGGTATAATTTATGTCTATAATATATTTGCCGTATTCATACCAGTTGTCATTCAGGCAGTCCCAGTAGAAATAGCTGACAAAGTCGGTGCCAGGCGAGTCGAGCACAGCCACAGTTATACATCCCTCTGGCGTGACCACGTACACGCACTTATCCTCATGGTTGTTTACCGTGATATTTTCCCCGGATACCGGGATTGCATATATCGCGATATCATACACCTCTTCTATAGAGGGAGCCGTCCATTCGAAACTAACAGGAATACTGGCTCCACTCGAAAGATCGGGGATTGTGATGCTCTCAACGATTGCACCATCCACCATGAAATTCACTTCTATATTACTCTCATCATTTAATCCATTATTCTTTATGGTGGCATTGATCAGGGTGGAACTGTCCGGTTCTATCCAGTCAGGTGCCTCGAGGTTATACACCGCGATCTCATGCGGCTTTCTCTCGATGTTAGTATTCGCCCATACAAAAGAGTTGTAGACTATCTGTCTATCTTCTTGGTTTGCATTGGATAGCTCAACTATATGGGTGAAGTAGACAGATGCGCCTGCCGCAACATGGTCGCCTCTGTATTCGTATATGCTCGCCGTGCGATCTTTTGATCTGGCAACGACAGTCCCGGGATAATCCAGATTGAGAGCCAGATTTGCAACGGTTATATCTATTCCGCTCCGGTACGGATCCGGTACCCTTGTGAAGAGCGGATGGTCCGGACGAAGGAGCTCAAATATCGGGCGGAACCAGTAAGCCCATACGCCGATCTCATCCGGATCCAATCCAAACAAGGTTGCAAGTAACATGTTATTCGGGACATCGGTTGAGAGCGTGCCGCTCGTCCCAACGAGACCATGACCTTCCTGCACATATCGTTTGATTGCAGATATTTCAGAATCGGAAAACTCCCAGTTATTCCCGGCCCAGGTCCCGTCATCCCATGCGTTTGAGATCACAAGCAGATCTGCCCCGCAGAGATCAAGATCGTCATGGGTTATATCTTCCTTGTTAAGCGTTGTATAATTGATATCGATGAGATAATCTCCGTATTTGTACCAATTTCTGTTCAGATCATCCCAGATCGTATATTCAGCGTAGTCTGCACCCCATGAGTCGAGCACAGCTATTGCGACGATGCCGCATGGAGCCTGGAATGTTGTTGTGTTAAGCCCCACCTTCAGTGTTGCAGCATCCCGCGCGGTTAACCCGACCGCGTATATGCTTACTTCTGCCGGAGTCCACTGGATCGTGAAATGTCCTGTCGCGTTTGAACTTGTGTGGTTGGTGTATACCGACGCGCCATTTAAATTCTTGATTGCAACATTGACGTCAGCACCTGAGACCGGTGCGCCGTCATCGTACAGGATATAACCTTCGAGCAGATAGGGGTCGCCTATAATCACCATATCAGGCACATCCATCCCTATAATCAGGGTTCCAACCTTGAAAGTGGCGATCCTTCGACCGGTTTCGTCGCCATAGCTGGCTGTCACCGCTACCTTGTAATCACCGGGTTCGGAATCGTCAGGAAGCACAAAGTCTACAGAGAAATCTCCTTCACTGTCTGATGTCGTGGTATTGAATGCGACGACCGATCCATCCGGCGAGGTGGCGGTAATATTCATCACCGCCGATACCGGTATGGTGCGGTTCGATGTGGATCCTGTGATCGTCACCTGATCTCCTGGATCGTAGGGACCGCCTGCATCTGTTGTGATCCGGATTGCACTGACGTTGTCAAGAGCTGCAACCGAATCCACAACACCCCATCCATAAGTGTTATCAGGACCCAAGTCTCCTTTATCGAGGGATGTGTTGTGCAAGATATCCTTGACCTCTGATGGGGTGATGTATGGATTATACTCGACCATCAGGGCAGCAACCCCTGCCACATGCGGTGTCGCCATCGAGGTTCCGCCGTGGGCGACATACCCATCTCCGGAATTCGCTGCCGGTGCAGTCACGTCCACGCCAACGGCACAGACATCCGGTTTTGTCCTGCCATCTGCTGTAGGTCCCCTTGAAGAAAAGTATGCGATATCCATGGAGTCCTCAATCGCCCCCACACTGATCACCTCTTTAGCAGATGCCGGGGTGCCGACCGTTTTGCTGCTTGGTCCTGAATTGCCAGCAGCCACGCAGACAACTATCCCGGCATCCACCGCAGAATCACACACAAGTTCCATCGGGGATGTGCCATCGCCATTCATGTCAGTACCCCAACTGATAGAGATGACATCGATACCATAAACATCTTTGTTCAGGACGCACCATTCAATTCCGGCTATACAATCGGATTCGGAACCGGATCCATACTGATCCAGTACCTTCACACCAACCAGTCTTGACATGGGCGCAACTCCGACATAATCCGAATCTCCGCCGGTTCCCGCGGCAATACCTGCGCAGTGGGTTCCATGCCCGTTGTCGTCATAAGGATCTGTCCGGCTGTTCACAAAGTCCTCAAAGGCGATCACCTTATCATCATCTGTTGCAGGATCGTCGTCCAGATCATCGAGCGATTCATGCGATGCATCGATGCCGGTGTCGATGACTGCAATGGTCACATCCGCTCCGGAAACCCCGAACGTAGAGCGTGCCTGATCTCCTCTGATCACCGGAACGCTCGTATCCAGCAGAGCACGGACCTCGTGGTCGAGATATATCATTTCGACTCCGGGAACCTCTGCAAGATCGTTCAGATTTCCGGCAGGCATCTTTAGTGCAGTGGCATCTATGATTTTATAATTATATTTTACTCTTGCTCCCAATGTGTTCAATGTGTTCAATGTGCTGTATGAAACAGAATAAGATGGTTCGGACGATTTTTTACGATACATAACGATGACATCGACCGCAGCGCCATCATCGATGCCAGCACGCATCGTTGACCCTTCCAGGCAATCCTCAATCCGGTTGTTATTCGCATCCGTTACCGGAATCCGGATGTTACCTTCAAACGAATGCTCCAGGTTGACCTCATCTACACTATCGTTTATTCGGTTGCCAGAGATATTTTTACAGACGGTATTCGTTGAATCGATGCTCTCAACGTACTTACAGGTGTCATGTTCCTGGCTATGGCTAAAGATATCACCCCATGCCAAATTCTCGATCTGGCTGTCATGAATCTCGCTATAGACGGTATCTGCCCAATTATCACGCGGGACGTCCCCGCTTACGTTGACCATCCGGGCGGCGCACGCATCTTCTGCATGAGACATGATGCAGACCATTCCGCTGATCAATATCAACGTAATCAATCCAATTGCTCTTTTTAGGGTGCACATGAGTGTCTCCATCAAATTTTCAGTTGTTCACTGCAATTTAATCGTATGAATTTGATAATCTTGTCTGTCCATGAGGGATAGCGTCCAAACCGGTAAAAGTTATACTAAACCCCTCGTACAAATAATTTTGTACGCTTTCAAAGTCGTCAACCAATCATTTATTATTGACCGGACTCCAACCCTGCTATTTATATGCCAGGTAAACGGGACCTCTTCGAGACGCTCGATAAATACGGCATCACCGAAGATGCGATCACAGATGCGGCGATGGAACTGTATGTCCCGCATCCTGGAATAGAAACAGAGGAACTCGCAAGAGGTGCGTTCAAGCGTGAACTGGATTTTGCATTATCCGATCCGAACCTGTGCATACTCGTGTATGCGGCAACCCTTCTGGAAGAAGAGGGCGAAAACGGGGAGTTGCCTGGAATAACTGCGCAAGACTTCGAGCGTGACCCGGTATATCTGATCGCAGACGAGGTGCTTGGTATCGCGATTGCAAAATACATCGGTGGATACAAAGGCATGTTTGAGTTCACCAGATTCGATCAGAATAAACCCGGAATCCTTGGGAAACTTGGACCGTTTCTGGATGACGCAATCGCAGGGCTGATCGGTGGGGTCTCTTCCAATATGTACTCAAGGAGTCTTGCAAGGAGTCTGATCTGAATTGAGCATCGAGATCGAGTTCACATCGCCACGAAAATGCGTCTGTGATTTCACATACAATTTCTACTGGCAGCATCAGGGGAAGGAACTGGATCCGGACGGGGTCATCCCGGATCAGAAGGATACCGATTACACGTACCGGGATCTTGTAACGGCGCTTCGGAAGAAGGAGACCGTCACGATCAAAGGCGACGTCGGCAAACGGTTATGCTCGAATGCCGGTGCTGACATGCGCTACTTCGGAGGCACTGGCGGGATCATAGACTCAGGGATTGTTATCGTGGACGGGGACGTCGGCACCAGGATGGGCATGGGCATGGCATCGGGGAGCATCTATGTGAGCGGGAAGGTGGCAGAACCGCTTGGCAACATAATCGAGGTACAGTCCGATCTTGCCGGTTTTAAGAAGTACCGGTCGATAACCGATCTTCTGCACAGTGGCTCGGCGGAGGGATTGCTTCCACCGAATACGTTTGACGGAACAAGACTGACACTTGCCGACGGAATCCGGAGGGACACCATCGCGGCACGATGTGGTGTCGATTGCACGGTTATCGTGAACGGTGACGCGGATCTCAGCGTGGGCATGTTGATGAGTGCCGGGGAACTCCGTGTATGCGGAGATGCCGGGATGAATGCAGGCACGCTGCTTTCTGGCGGCACAGTGGTAATCGAGGGAAATGCAGGTGAGTTTGCAGCTGCCGACATGCGTGCTGGCGTTTTGATCATAAAAGGGGAGTCGAAAGGGTTCGTTGGCGGCAAAATGCGCGGGGGCGCGGTATTCTTGAAAGGGGGCGGCGCTGTGATACCGCCTGTGAGGAAAGTTCCGCTGAACGGAGCGGATTACCGCCTGCTGATACGGACGATGCGCACGAATCAGATCGAGGCGATGATGTATACGAAATACTCGGTCAATGGATTATGAGGCACAATCGAATTATTCAGTGAAATCACTCTGATTCTGTAATGGTCAGTTGGATGCACAACACAGCGACTGACATAACTGACATCAATAGGAAATACAACCACAGAGAGCACAGGGGGACACAGAGGATCGATTTAAAAACTCTGTGCTCTCTGTGTCCTCTGTGGTTAAATCCGGTGACTTTTACCGCTTGTGTGGGATCGATTTGACCACAACAAAACACTCGGATTTTTAGATAGTGCCGGATTATGATTATTTCAGTTGCGTAATCATGCCTTCGAGCACACGCAGCTCGCGAACCGTCCTCTCCCGCGTCACTTCAGCAGGATTCTCCTTCCGCTCATACTTTGCTATCAGTTT
>DAOURL010000211.1 GCA_030625165.1 Methanosarcinales archaeon
AAGAACAGGAAGAAAAGCAGCAAGAAGAGGAACAGGAGGAGCAACAGCCCGAACAGGAAGAAGAGCACAAGCATGAACATCGTGAGCAGGAAGATAAGGAGAATGAGCAAGAATCGCAGGAACCGCAAAACCCGCCTGAAAATGAGGATGAAGGCACGCAGCCACAGCAGCCCGAGTCGGTCTTTGCGATCGGGGACCCCATCGATGTAAGCAGAGTGCGACCAAAGGAAAAACGTGACCGGATGCCCCGCAAGAGGACATCCGGAAGGAGAAATCCGACGCTTGCACAGTTCAACCGGGGGAGATATGCCCGTCACACGATATCTTCCGGAAAACCCACTGATATCGCAATAGATGCTACGATCCGTGCGGCTGCACCATTCCAGGGAGAGCGCGGTGCAGGCATGCCTGGCGAGAACGCGGTGATCATCGGTAATCAGGATATCAGGGAAAAAATAAGGATCGGAAAGATCTCAACAGCAACCCTCTTTGTAGTGGATGCCTCCGGTTCGATGGGTGCCGCAAACCGAATGGAGAGTGCCAAAGGAGCGGTTATGTCGCTTCTCATGGATTCCTACCAGCAGCGCGACAGGATCGGGATGGTCGCATTTAAAGGTGATACTGCAGATGTGCTGCTTCCACTCTGCTCAAGTGTTGATCTTGCATACGACAGCCTCAGGGAATTACCAACAGGCGGGAAAACACCGCTTGGTGCAGGTCTTAACAGCGGTTTGAACCTCCTTCTTGGTGAAAAACGAAAAAACGATGAGACGATTGCGATAATGGTCCTGATCTCGGACGGCAGGGCGAATGTTTCAGTGAACGATGGTAAACTGGGAACAGTAAAAGAAGAACTCCTTGCGATCGCAGAAGAGGCAAGATCTGCCGGCATTCACGTAATTGTTCTTGATGCTGAATCCATTAGCAACTCATTTGTGAAAATGCAGCTTGGTTACTGCAGGCAAATTGCAGAACATGCCGGTGGACGGTATTATTCGGTTGACCAGTTATCATCCGGCCAGGTTTACGATATCGTTGCAAATGAGCAGGGATCGCTGTTAGAGATGTATTCGGCAGGCATGGGTCTGACATGAAGATCGTATCAGTAACATGGAGCAGTGATATCCCGCTATTTACACAGGCATGTAATGAACTTGGTATTGAACTGCACGCATGGTCTATACAGGACATTGAGGATGATTCGAAACGAGAAGACTGTATAAGTTCTTTCAAACATGCAGATGTCATTCTATTGCGTCCGTCAGACAACGGGGTCTGGGATGAAATAATAGAGAGGTTGAACAGCGATATTCCGATCATCGCATTCGGTTATGATTCAACCTTCTGGGAGGTTTCAAATGTCCCTTTGAAGATTGTTGTGACGGTCAATGCTTACTACGCTTACGGTGGATTGGAAAACATAACGAACATGCTCAAATACATCGGAAAAGAAATTCTGGGTGCTGAGTACGATCCGGAACCGCCAGCCGAGACTATGTGGCAGGGGATCTACCATCCTGATGCAGAGCAGGCTTTTGAGACCATAGGCGAGTACCTGGAATGGTACAAACCGCAAAAAAAACATGCGATCGGGATATTGTTCCATCGAACCTACTGGTCAAATGGTGATACTGAGATCGTGGATGCGATAATCTGCGAACTCGAAAAGGAGTTCGATGTGATCCCGGCTTTCTGTCACGGAATGGGTGATGCCGAAACAGGTGCCAAATCGAGCGGAGAGGTGACAGAAGAGTTCTTCATGGATCCTGTGAAGATAGATGCCATCATAAACCTCCAGTCGATATTCAATGCAGGAAACGCTGACAAATCGGTAAGTGCTCTCAAAAAACTGGACATTCCGGTATTTCATCCGTTGACAGTCTATCACAAGACCGAAGAGGAATGGACGGCGGACATTCAGGGAATGAGTTCGAGTGAGGTTGCGTGAAGTGTTGCGCTGTCTGAATTCGAGGGCGTGATCGAGCCCTTGATCATCGGTGCTTCGAAGGGATGAAGAGACACGGATACAAGGGAGCCGGCGAAATATCGAAGCGGATCGGTCGGGTCTATGGCTGGGAAGCGACGACCCGTGAGGTCGATGACTGGATATTCGATGATATCACAAAGACATTTGTCCTGGATGATGAGATGCGTAAGTTCTTTGAGGAAAACAATCCATGGGCGCTTGAAGAGATCGGGAGGCGGTTGCTTGAACCGTATGAGCGCGGCCTATGGGACGCAGACCCCGAGGTGATCGACGGGCTGAAGAATGCATATCTTGAAATTGAAGGATGGATCGAGGAGCGGATGGGTGACGTGAAGGGCGATTTCCAGGGCGGATCGATCGATGTGATGACGATGGAGGACGTCGCCGGCTGGAAGGAGAAGGTGGCTAAGGTGATGGAGGGTTGATTCGATATCGGAAGGATCAGTCAAGGAG
>DAOURL010000063.1 GCA_030625165.1 Methanosarcinales archaeon
TACAAACGCCCGTGGTTCGGCGTCTATCTTGACGCAGACGGCAGCATGACCATGAGCGGCATCCTTGCGCCCGCGATAAAGCCATTCACGTCCGATCTTCTCGATATCTTCGAGAGCGCAAAGCCGGTTGGCGCAGAGGGGGACGAACTGATCTTCTCGACGTGGGTGCCGCCGATACCAGGGCGCGCGTTTGATCGGCTTGTGAAAAGCCAGTTAAATGCCAGATTCGGAAAAAATATACCGGATCAGGTCACAATATCGATTACAGAGGAGTGCCCGAACAGGTGTATCCATTGCGCACTTCCTGATACCGAAAACAAAGTATCCCTGCCGCCGGAAGTGGTGAAGGATGTGATCGATCAGGTGACCGACATGGGCACCACATTGATCATATTCGACGGCGGCGAGCCCGTGATGTACCCGGAACTCGCAGAGGTGGTAAGGCACGTCGATCCTGATAAGGCGATTGCAACCGTGTTTACGTCCGGAACAGGTCTTACAATGGAGCTGGCAGAATCGCTAAAGGATGCCGGACTCTTTGCAGTCAATGTGAGCCTCGATAGCCCGCATCCGGAGGAGCACGACCGGATTAGGGGGCGAAGCGGAGTATTTGACGAGGCGCTCGCTGCGATCAAAAACTCGCTTGCAGCCGGCATGTTTGTCGATATCTATGTCGTACTATCCCCGATGAACATCCATGACCTGGAGGAATTTTATTCGCTCGCTGTAGAAACCGGCGTCCACGAACTCTCGTTCTATGAAATCGTGCCGACCGGCAGGTGGATCGATCACGAAAGCGATGTTCTGAGTGATGCGGATCGTGAAACCCTTGATTCGTTTGTTAAGTGGGCAGCAAACGATGGAAGGGTGCGGGTATTCTCAATACCGCACGCGATGAAGACAACGGGCTGCTTTGCAGGGAAAAGATGGCTTCACATAACGCCGCAGGGAGATGTGCTGCCCTGCGCATGTATCCCGATTCCTTATGGGAATATTCGGGAGGAAAGCATCGATGCGATCTGGAAACGGATCAGGAAGGATTCCGCCTACAACGCGGGATCATGCCTGATGCGAAACCCTGAGTTCAGGAGGCGGCTATGACCGCAAAGAACATGATCCCGCTCTCGACTGTGGACTGGTACGGACGCGCCGCAACCGTCGTCTTCCTGATGGGCTGCCCGTACAGATGCCCGTACTGCCAGAACCACGCGCTCCTCGAGATGGGACAACTCAGCTCCGAACCGGCAGACATCGAAGAGATCAAGTCAGAGATCGAGAAAAACTCCTTATTCATAAGTGCTGTCGTCTTTACCGGGGGTGAGTCGTTCCACCAGTTAGGTGCACTCTTGCACCTCGCGGAATTCACACATAAGCAGGGTCTGCTCGTAGGTGTTGAGACGAACGGGTACTACACCGACAGGATCAGGCAGATGATCGATGCGCATCTCGTCGATCTGATCTGTATGGATGTGAAGGCGCCGCTTACGCGTGATGCATATCTCAGAATCTGCGGCATCGATGCCGCCAAACATGTCTCGGATTCGCTTGGACTGAGTGGACTGTGCAGGGAGAGCAAGATTGATTTTGAGGCAAGAACTACGGTATTTCCTGATTTTATCGGATCGCCGCAGGAGATACGTTTGATTGCCGAATCCATACGGGAGATTGCAGGAGATGTGCGGTACATCATCCAGCAAGGCATCCCGGAACACGCATGGAAGGATGTGCCTGAGAGGGCATACACCAGGGATGAACTGATCTCGCTTGCAAAGATCGCGAGACAGTTTTTATCGGACGTCAGGATCAGAACAAAGGAATCTGGCGAGGAATGCGTATGACGACCCTTGAAAGCATCATCAACGTTATAACATACTTCAGTTTCTATTTATATTATGTCCATCGAGCCTCGCTCATCGCCTTATTCCTGCTGCTGCTGGGTTTCTATATTTTGTACAGAATATGCACAAAGGATCTCAGATCGATCCCATACGCGGTCAGCACGATTCCAGGTAAACTGCTTGCATGGGATCGAAAGAGCAATGTCCGTTCAAGGATGCATCAGTACAGGGAACTTGCCATGCGACCGCGAATCTACAAGATGCTCGTTCCACTTATCGTTGCGGCGGCGATCGCGTATATCCTGCTTGCGCAATTGTTCTTTCCCGCGGTTGTCACGTCAGGAAGTATGGATCCGACACTCGTGAAATACGACGTCGTTCTTACACAGAGACTGTATCTTACGCCTGAGGTCGGGGATATCATCGTCTTCGATGTCGAAGAATCCCGGCTCCCTGTGGTTCACAGGATCGTCTCGGTATCTGATGGTGGAATTAGGACAAAAGGTGATGCAAGGACGTTTCAGGACGGTTGGGTGCTTAAGGGGGATCAGATTAATGGCGAACTGATCACTTATAATAGGGAGCCGATCGTGATCAAGAATGTCGGCAGGTATATCCTGTTTGACCCGTCCGAAGAGGTCGTCATCACAAGCAAATACGGCTCCGAATTCTACCGCACAGCCCAGATCATCAAATACATAAAGAATATGGGGCTTACGATCGCAATAATATGTATCTGCCTGTATATTTACTTTGTGGTAACTGAGCGGCGCTAATCTCAGTCAGGAGGCGTGACATCCACAGACCTGCGCCAGTAATACTCAAATAGCTCAGTTCCCCACTCGATCGCAGCAGGGTCCTCGCTGACGAGATCGGTATTGTAGTCGTACGTACCATCAGGTCTGAAAAAGCCGAGTGATAGGATATTCTCGGTTACCGTGAACGCAACCCCCACATTCTCCTCGATCACCCTCAGACTGAAGTTTGACATATCACCGACATGCTGCAGCACTTCCGAATGTCTTTCGCGCATCAGTGCCAGTACGGGAGAGGTTACTACAAGACGTACCACTGCCTTATGCTCGATGAACATTTTGAATGTATCTGGAAAGTCCGGATGCAGGAACGGTGAAACCCCATTTATAACATTGCACCCTTCAAGCAGTTTTATAAAATGCCTGTGTGTGGCAAGAAGATCTGCTGGCGTATCTTCTACGATGTGAGATCTGACGAGAGAACCGATATTCCTGAAAAACAACTCCGGAATCGTGCATGATCCATGATTCTTCCAGAATTTCTCCTGTGTTCTGAACATGTGGAGCGTTTCAATGAAATCGATCAACTTGGCGGAGATGAGTTTTCCAAACGGCGTCACGCAATAGTACCTATCCTCTTGGTATATTAGATCCTTTGACTTTAACTCTGCAATCACCGGCAGGATGGTGGACGTCCGATAACCAAACTCACTCCGCAATTGATCCACAGTCATTTTTTCCCTGTTCAGACTGATCAACAGTTTGACGCGCACGCCCGACGTTGTGAAAAACTTCAGTTCTTCCTTGACTCCATCGTACGAGTCGATTTCTGGAATCATACAACAAAAATGTACACCGTATTTATTAAGTGTTTCGACATCTGACTAAGTCAGATAAACGCCAAATACGAGTCTATGCCAGAATATATCCAGACCCCGACACTCATGATGATCCATTCCCCATCCACCAGAACATCCCATGACATCTTTCTATGATCGTTTTTATTACAGAAGTAGAGGATGTATAGATACCCGTAGATCATGCTGACGGTCAAGATTACGCAATATTTACTGAATATTTCTGAAAATAATACCAGCCATACCACAAGCAATGACTGGAGGATTAATAACACTTGTCTTGTTCTTTTTATACCGATAACTACCGGAATCGTCTTTACACCATTCAGTGTGTCGCCCTTCACATCCCTGACATCGAACAGAGCGGTATTGATAAACATTTTTATAAAGAAGAAAGGAAAAATGAACCCCAGTTTAATAAAATTTCCAGATAGATAAAGCACAGGTAGAAACGCTGCGCAGACTGCCCAACTGGAAGCGACGACAAGACTCTTTACAAGGAAAATGTCTTTTAATCTGGGAATTCCAACCGCTGAAAAGATGTTTTTGCTGTATGCGATCCCGGTAATGATCGGAAAAAGCAGGATGAGTGCTGCGAATGGGTTTTCAATCCATCCGAGAACCAATGCCGCGATGTATGAAACAATAGCAACAGCCAGCAGAAATCGTTCATGACCCTCCACAAAGATGGATCTCTCTGGCGCATTTACCGCATCTTCTTCCTGATCTGTCAATCGGTTGAGACTGTACACGCTGTACACCACAAGAAACATAGCGCATAACAGGATCGGTTTCAGTGCTACCCCAAATAGGAGGAATGAAAGATACAACATCAGAACACTGCTGATCGATAAAAAGAGCGAACTCACCATCAATAGCGATACGATGTCGCCGATTCTTGGAAGATATGCTCTTCTACTCTTGCTGATGATGATTCCCACCGATTGCCCACCCGGCAGTTGATTGGCGTCAACCTTACTTATATTTTTCTTTAGTGGATTATTCCATATTCATCGATCACAACCTGTACAACCGTCCAGCCCAGACCACCTTGAGAGCGATATCTTCCGGATTTCCATCCACATCCACCCTCTTCTCGATCACTGGAATCTTCACGCCCGCAAGCATCTTCCGCGTGAGTGAAAGATCGCCACCAGCAATGATCATCTCGACCGGGTCCTCCATCAGCTCCCTGAGTTTCTCCTGCACTTTCTTTATGTGATATGTAACATCCTGATCCCGGCCACGCTCGAATCTCCGCTGGCTCCAGCCACCCTTGGTATGCTTTGCCTGGACTCCGGTACGCACGATCTCGGCACAGACCTCAGATCCCCCGCCGTCGTCTCTATCTCCGCCCCTGCCGCCACCACGGACGATTCCAACGACGGTGCGCCCTGCATGTGCATACAGAGCACAGACCGTCGCGCTATGTGCCAGCATCCCCTCAAGCAGAGTCAAATCAAACGCGTCAGCAGTTACCCAGTCCGATCTCTCGATCACAAACGGGGGCACGACTGCTACCGAAATGCAATGCTCCTCGTCATAGAACAACACTTTTCCAGTGTACGATCTGATCTGATCGAAGAGATGTATGCAATCCGCATCGATCGTGTCCCCAAACTCGAAATCGGATGTTCTTGCGTTCGTGTTGAGGTAGACCGAGTGAAGGGTTCCGGACTTTGACCGCATCGAACCCAACCCAAACACAATATTCTCCAGACCGCTTCTGTTTAACGGGTACGTGCCGCTAAACGTTATATTTTTGGACGATTCTTCCCTGAGTACCGTAAGTTCGTTTTCGAGCGTTGTTATTCTCTGATGAGCGCGATTCAGTACTTCTTCGACTTCTTGTTTCCTTGCGATTGCGTTTTTTGTTTTCTCCCCCCGCTTATCCACCCTCGCCTTTAATTTCTGGTTTTCTGCACGCAGCCCCCGGGTCTGCTGCTCCAGTTCACTGATCCGGGCTTTATATTTTTTATTTCCGAATAAGTCGAAGGATTGTGCCATCATTGGTCTATTAATATTTGGTAGTATATAACGTATGTGTGATGTGGTTTGGAAGCTATAACCCGCGTCCGGTGTATGGTATGCCGGACGATTGGCTATGGGTACTACATAAAATCTATATAGTTATTGGGAAAAACGGCATATATGTTGGCTGCACACCTCATCGCGGTGATATGCCAATGAGTAAACGACCAGTGCTGGAAAGATTTTCATCATACTTGGTTGCGGCGACGCTTCTGATCGCAGTGATCGCTGCATCGCTGCTCGGATCGGGTTGCATCGGGGGCGGTGATGACGGCGCTCAACAATCGATGAAACTGCAGATCGCAGGGTCGACGACGGTTCTCCCGATCGCAGAGGAGTGTGCCCGCATATTCATGGAGGGGCATCCGGGTGACCGGGTCTTTGTCTCTGGCGGCGGCTCCTCGCACGGCGTGAAGGCTGTCGCAGACGGTACGATGGGTATTGGCACCGCATCCCGTGATCTCACGGATTCTGAGATGGAGGCGCACCCGGTCATGGTGCCGCACGCTATCGCAAGGGATGGGATCGCGATCGTGGTGCATCCGGAAAATCCGGTCGCCGGTCTCACGATGGGGCAACTGCAAGGCATCTACACCGGCGAGATCACGGACTGGAAGGATATTGGTGGTGAAGATTCAGAGATTGCAGAGGTCTCAAGCGAGGGTATCCTGAGAGACATAGTCAAATTTTTCAACTGCGGTGAAGACTCCGGTATCATGGTGGTCTCCAGAGAGGAGGGGTCCGGAACAAGGGGTTACTTTGAGGATGCAGTCATAAAATCCACCGGAAAAGAGATTACAGACCGTGCGATCATTCAGGACTCGAATGGCAAGATACGGACGACTGTTGCCGGTGATAAGCACAGCATCGGGTTTCTCTCACTCGGGTATGCCAGCTCTGATGTCAAGACTGTGATGCTCGACGGTGTTGCGCCCAGCACCGAGAACATTCGAAGCGGCGAGTACGCGATCTCACGGACGCTTCTGATGATCACGAAAGGCGAGCCGGACGAGGACGAGCAGGCGTTTCTTGATTTCGTGCTTTCGGAAGATGGGCAGAAGATCGTTTCAGATGTGCACTACATACCGGTGGGGTAATCTGCCCCCTTTTATCTCCCTGCGCCTGCAGAACCATCCTGCACTGAAATTGTGGAGCATCAGCGTGTAAGTGCGGGAGCAATCGACAACCCTGTAACAGGTGGCGCGGTCGCTAGCGAGCCGGATCGATCGTCCCGTCAAACACACGCACCGCCGTACCCTCCATAAACGCCTCGCCATCAGCCGCTAATGATATGCGCAAAGATCCTCCAGCAGTATGCACAACCACCCGGTCGCCGGTCTTCCCGATTCTGTGCGAGATATACGCCGATGCGACCGCGCCTGTTCCGCAACTCAATGTCTCGCCCTCGACACCGCGCTCATACGTCCGGATCGTGATCTCGTGGTCGTTCTCGACCCTGACAAAGTTCACGTTCGCGCCCTTTGGGAACACGGGCGCATACCTGATCGCGGGCGCAATCTCATCGATCGCGATCTCCAGATCGTCCACGAAGATGATAGCGTGTGGAACGCCGGTATTTGTCGAATAAACCTCGTATCCCTCGAGATGTTCGATGCCGCCAGATGCGGGCGTGCCCATATTCACTTTTATCCATTCAGAGTCGAGATCGACCTCCATTATGCCTGCAAGCGTCTCGATGGCAGAAGCCCCTGTTATGTAGCCCTCATCGATCGCGTACCTGACAAGACACCTGATACCGTTTCCGCACATCTCTGCCTCTGATCTGTCTGGCTGGAAGAGCCGCATCCTGATGTCTGCGTGATCGGACTTCGAAAGGAATAGAACGCCGTCTGCGCCGATCCCGAACCTGCGGTCACAGTATGTGGCAGCGAAACCGGGTTTGTCTTCGATTATTTCGCCATCGTATTCGTCGATCAATATGAAGTCGTTTCCGTTTCCGTGCAGTTTGGTGAATCTGGTCATGATAACTCACCCACCATCCGCGATCGCAAATATTATTAATTTTTTAACTAAATATTTTTCTAAACACCTAATTGAATCCAATACAATGTGAATATCTTCTTTTGACATTGCCGTTGCTTTGCCATCATGAACTATTGCATGTCGCTCCTCAAACAAGTTAATCAACATTTTCCACCTTTTATGAGATGTAGAACTATCACGGTCTAATAAATTAAGAATATCTATATCAAAAAATGTCTTGTATGCAACTTTTACGCCATAATCACCTTTGAGATTTTGAAAATTAATCTTCTCTCGTCCACCCTCAAATAAAACTTCATGTAGGGATATAAGATCAGGATCATACGAAACTTCCGAATAAACATATCTGGTTTTTAGGAATTCATCGTATGCACGAATCTTCTGCAAATATCCACGAATGGATCTTCTCGTATCTGGTTTTTCCATATATGGAATTATTCCCTCCTGTGTGTGAAAAAACCATCTCGATTTACACAAAACAAAAGTGTCCCTTAAAAATGCCTCGAAAGTTGAAACAGTTAATATTATCGATTCTTCACTCAATCCATCTTCTAAACGTTTCTCTATTCGCGAAACATTTCGATCAAATGTCCCGATAATTCGAGTAATTTCAGCTTTTTTTTCTTCGGTCATTTTTCCTCATTTGTGCACTATATCTGATGCCTTTTATTGAAGCCCGTCCACACCACTCCGCAAATATAACTGCGGAACGCCCGTGGAGGCTCGGAGGTCGAGCGATGGGGGGTTTCTTGACAGTACCAACATTTCAATCACCATATACCGCAAAAAACTTTGTTCCATCGAAATGTATTACATGATCAGGATTATTTTCTATCCATACTTCAGTCTCCCACGCAATGTTATCAATATGCCGCTTAAACTCGCGAAAATCCGGAAATGCACTGATGTATATTCTTTTGACTTTGCAGTATTCCAGTACCTCTTCCAGTTCTATCTGACGTTTGGGTGATAACGGACCGTGTGCCGTAACGGCTTCTATCAAAAAAAGATGCTTTTTTTGCGGATCATAGAGAACAACATCAGGCAATTTATCATGTTTCGTTATTGGGATTTTTAACTCTTTTAATAAATTCTCGTTAACATATAGTAACTTTTTAGCGGTATCGCCCACGTATAATACATCGGCTTCTGGGCAAAATCTTGCTCTGAACTCTTTAATAATATTTGCTTGAAGTTTATTGTGTTTTCCCGGTGAAAAATCGACGTGTGTACCGTCCGGCAAATCTACGGGTATGGCATATTTTGTCTTTCGTTTCTCATATTGTTCAATCAGTTTACCTTTATTCTTCACAAACTGTCGTAACGCAGATTTCCAATTGGGGGTGTCGTAGTTCCGTATAACCTCCAGAGCATCATCCGATAGTGCGTATGCCGTTTTAGGACTGTTTGTTGGTCTGAATGGGTCGTCGGGATTTCTGACAACGACTCCGGCTTGCTCGAATTGGTGAAGTGTTTGACGTCGTATCGTTTCTCGTGTATTTTCGGCATATCGCTTTCCATAATATTCCTGGATAAAAATTAGAATGTCATGAATTCTTATGGCTCGTTTTCTTGACTTTGACCAATGCGCATCTTCTTTTAGATCTAACAAAGCCAGTAGCGTCAAAGCCGATCGATCGTTCTGCTGAGCTTTCGGGAGCCCCATAGCCTGCAAGATATCAATAGTTTCGTCGATTTTACCCATTACTTAGTCCCACCATTATTTAGGTTCTCTATTATCTCAGCATCGATCCCCATAACCGCGGCAACAATATTGTCCAGATCAGATCCGTTTTGATATGTTTTAGACTCATAAACCAGTTTTCCGATCTTTCTGACACCATCGATCGTTGGGAATGGCAAACTTCGGATATCGGTGGCATTTACCTGTGTATTCCCGTTGAGCGATCTGAAGAAATTATCAACGATGGTTGTATTCAATATTGCAGCGATACCATACGTTTCGTGGACTGATAAGTTACCACGTGATTTATGAATATAATTTACATGATTTTCAATACCTACAGTTTTATAAGGGAATTTTGATTCTAACAATACGGATGCATGCAATCTACGCTTCTGCTCTTTCGAACTGAAACGTTTGAGGAGTACATAATTATTAACCGGCAGCAGAAGCGGCGTTGTTTTACTACAGACCTGGATCGCAGATTCCTTTTTATTTCTCTTCAGGTGCCATGCAATCTCCATGTCCTGCATATTATGCATCCACAACAAGGGAACTGAATTCGGGTTTTCTGTTAAGTCGGGCAATAAATATTGCCTGGCACGAAAAGGAACTACAGGTCCGGTAGATATCTCAAATCCCATATCTTTTAGAGTATTAGGTAATTTATCGATAGCATGTAGAACATCAACGTCGAGGCGCGAAGTTGGTATCCTTACAAACGATTCTCCGTTTTTGTTGCATATTACGTCAGAACGCGGAACTTCAATTCTTTTCAATCCGTTAAAATCTTTGTTTTTGCTTGTGCTTATAATCAGTTTTTCGCATCCGCTTTTTCTGATATTATTGCTTGCTTTTATAATTATATTTTCCTGAAGAATCTCGTCTTTATCAAAAATTTCCGTTCTGGACTCAAAGATATGGATGTCTGTTATCTGAATATTATTCAGGAGCCACTTTCTAAATTTTTTATAGTATAACCCGGAACAAAAACTTCTTGGGGTGATGAATACCATTTCCCCACCGGGTTTAGCCATACTTGCAGACAACGCCATAAAAAGGATATATATGTTTGGTTGACCCGAAATTACCTCCGCCATTGCAATAGATTGTGGTGAATCCTTGTTTAGCTTATAATATGGCGGATTAGAGATTATAAAATCATATAGAACACGATTTTCAACATCCCATAGTAATCCGGATTTTTTAAAATACATCACATTGTACAAAATAAAGTCTTGATTATATATATTATATTCAACTGCATGTCCCTTTCTTTCCAATTCTATTTTACACGATTCCAAAACCATTTCCAAAAACGGCAAGACGTTGGAATCATTCTCATACACATCTATAATCAGATTCACTTTTTTACTATTATTCAATACTCGTTCACAAAAAGCAGCAGTTAGAATACCGGTGCCAGCCCCGGGATCCAAAATACGAATTGTGTCATTCCGTATTTCAAATAGATTTGCCATAAATGTGCTCACCTCCAGGGGGGTGAAAACTTGCCCTTTTATTTTCCTTATTTTAGCATCATGGGTTGTAGCATACAGTTCAGACAACCTATTACCATACTCTAAAATCCCGTCTTGTTCAGATCTCTTTGGAATTTTCATAAGCAAGTCCATAAATATTTTTCAGATAGGTTAACAATTGCCCCTTGACGAATCGGATCACGACACCCCACCCTCCGCGATCACCCTGCTCTCTCCACCGATCTTTTCAACTCGAATTACGTTCTCATACTTCTCATTGAATGTATCGTCGTGCGATATGACAAAAATCTGTTTGAATCCGGATATATTGAGTATCTGCTCTGAAAGTTTCTCTCTGCGTATTTCGTCCATGTTCTGGGTCGGTTCATCGAGGAATACGACATCGCACCCGGACAGTATCTTCAACAAGGCGAAACGTACAGCAAGCGAGGAACTCATCTGCTCTCCACCGCTTAATTGGTTGAATCCCTTCTCTTCTCCGTGTTCTGTGATAGTGATGGCATAATCATGCGTCCACCGGAGTTCCTGCGTATAATCATTAATGATATCGCAGTATATCCGGTTAGCTTCTTCCCCTATATTTTTAATGAGTTTGCCTGCTATTATCTGGGCAGAATCCTTAAGCGTGGTTCGTATGAACTCTATATAGTTAAGAAATCCATTCTTTGATTCGCACTCCTCTTTCAGTCGCTCCTTTTGCCTGATCAGGGATTCCATATCTTTAAGTTCTTTTTCCAGTTCTCCAAGATTCTTTAACGTCATATCGTACTCAGTCTTCTTGCTGTTGAATTTTATATTCTTCTCCTCGTGCTCCTTCTTTATTTGTTCGAACTCGTGCTCATCGAACATGGATCTGCATTCGTCCAGACTCCTGGCACGATTCTCTTTTTCTGATGCCTTCTTCGAAATTTCACGGTTCAATTTGTCGCTTATGTTCCGGTAGCTATCCGCCTTGCCTGCATTCTTCTCATTCTGCAGGTATTTCCGGTAATGAGGTTCGCAACCTTCCAACATCTTCCTGATCTCTTTTTCCGTCGGATCAATGTCTGAAAATTCGGACAATCCCAGCTTTATCTCGAATAACCCGGATTCCTCCAGTTTTATCCCATTCTCATCGATCTTGATCTTATCGATCTCTTTTATCTTTGCGTCTGCCAGCGTAGAGACCTTCGATGCCTGCCGGTCAGGATCATTCAGTTCTTTCAGCCGGGTTTTCATGATCTCTCCTGCCTTTTCCATCTTCTCGGCAAGTTCCGCATCAGGAATGGAGGTCACGTAGGAAGAGTACCGTTCTGAGAATATTTTATGAGATTCATCCATCTGTGTCTGGCGCTGCTGCAATTTATCCTGCACATCCGACTTTCCCTTCAGTTCTCCTTTTATCTCTGATATTTTTGATTTATTCTGCTCCATTCTTTTTACCGGGTTGTTTAACTCTTTTAACTC
>DAOURL010000127.1 GCA_030625165.1 Methanosarcinales archaeon
GTCAAAAAGCCGCCTTTTACCTGACTTACAACCTGTAGAATCGCTTGATTGAATGTCAGATCGTACTGAGCTCCGTAAACTGAATTGCCCTCTGGATCGACCGTTACATCGATCGTGAAGGTATCAACGAGTGAGACATAACGGCTATCAACACTCATAGACGGACCTGCTACCCCCTCTTCGAGAACGTTCGCGGTCGCACTGAGTGAGTTGTTGGACTCGTCGCTCTCACCGATCTCAGCATTCGAGTCCGTCTCAACGAGAAGCATGCAGCTTCCAATCGTCTCTGGTCTCCAGCTGAAGCTCACACTGGTATCACTGTTTCCGGAGAGACCGCCAACCCTTTCTCCGTCCACAACCACACCGTTAACCTTTAGGGTAACATTGAACGCTGAGGCATCCCCTGATTCAAGGTTAGAGATTGTTGCATCCAATGTATAGCCATGGTCAACGTAGATCGGATCCGGAATATTAAGAGCGGTCGGGGTAAGGTCTATTAGCGGTTGTGGCGAACCGCCAACATTCACCGTTCCATTATTCAGTGCAACTCCGCTGATCGGTTTGGCGGATGGATCACTCACGATCACATTTGAGAGTGGAAAATCTGTTGATCCCTCGGAAACAGCCTCAAAGGTGATTGTGGCAAGCACACCCGCACCGGTTACACCATCCTCTGCTCCCATTCTGGTCTCGCCATACTTGATCTTTCCGATCGTGTTGTTGAACTTATTCGTGATTTCAACCGAGGTTTCACCATCCTGTGTCAAAAAGCCGCCTTTTACCTGACTTACAACCTGTAGAATCGCTTGATTGAATGTCAGATCGTACTGAGCTCCGTAAACTGAATTGCCCTCTGGATCGACCGTTACATCGATCGTGAAGGTATCACCGAGTGGGACATCACGACTATCAACACTCACAGATGCCCCTGCTGCAATTGATGTTATACATACTATGGCTATCAAAGCCGTCAGGAGCTTTGCTCCGGAGTTTCTCACTTTCCTCATTTATATCTTCCTCCTTCTTAGAGCGTACGATACCATCAGGATACCAGCATACGCCATGATTGCACCAAATCCGGATGTATTCTCTGGTGGAGTTGAATCATGCACCGATTCTGAATCCTCTGCGGGTGACTGCTCTGCTGGTGACATGGATACAGGAGCGTTCGCCTCCTCCCGTATTGATTCCGGCTCCGGTGTTGAGGTTGCGGTCTCGGTCATCGTTGCAGTTGCTGTTACGGTCTCAGTTGCAGATGGAGTGGATGTTTGCCCTCCTGTTGCGGTCGCGGTCGGTTCTGGTGCACTGGTTAGCGCTATCCCGTCAACAAGACAGACCCCATTCTCAACCGAGACCGGTAACGTCCCTGACCCCATTGGACCAGCCACAATCACCTCGGTAAAACCGAGGTGTGATCCTCGATCCCCTATAACCTTGAAGGTGATACGCGTAAGCGTCCCAGCCGCTGTTACACCAGTCTCGACACCCATTCTCGTCTTACTGTACTCAAATTTTTGAGACTCGCTGTTGAATCCGTTCAGAATCTCGATCGTGTTTGCCCCATCATGGTTCAGGAAGTCCCCTGCAGTCTGGCTTACAAACTCCAGAGACGTGGTATCGAATATCAGCTCATACTGAACCCCGTAGACCGGAGCACCATCCGGATCAAGGACTACATCAACACTGAACTCCTCACCAGCCGATGTGTCGATCGAGGCTGGTATGACCTTGAGGACAGCGCCACTGGCAGATGTCATTGCAGGAATAAGCAGAAGCCCCAGCGTGAGGGCTATAATCATAATATTAGTTCTCATACTCTCCAACCTCATAATCAAGTGTCGCATACGCGTTTCCGGTTAGCAATCCCGGAAGCATTGTGGTTATTGTTATCTGGTAGATGAAATCTCTTCTCATGTCGTTATACCTCTTTTATCTATCGATATCAGGTGTTATCGCACCTCTGCCACGTTTACTTATTAGGCATATAAGAATCCTGCCCTAAAAAAGTTAGGTTTTGGAAAAAAACCTAATTCCCTCATAGTTCCATGTCCTCAGCAGCGGATTGCAGGATCATCAATGCGTCAAGGGATGTGATCTTATTGTCACCGTTAACGTCCACCTCTGCGGAATATCCGCCGCGGACAGCCATCTCCAGTGCGATCACAGCGTCTGCTGGTGTCAGTGTCATGCACGGTGGCTTACCGTCAACGAGGCAGATTTCGCTCTCAACCGAGACCGGCATCTCCGCTGCCTGTAGGTCGCTTATGATCACATCGGTAAGCTCGAGGTATGATCCTCGATCCCCTATAGCCCTGAAGGTGATATTTGCAAGCGTCCCAGCCGCTGTTACACCAGTCTCAACGCCTATCCTGGTCTCGCCGTACTCAAGCCTTTGGGACTCGCTGTTGAATCTGTTTAGAATCTCGATCGTGTTTGCCCCATCCTGACTCAGGAAGTCTCCTGCCGTCTGGCTTACAAACTCCAGCGACGTGGTATCGAATACCAGCTTATACTGCGCCCCGTAGACCGGAACACCATCCGGATCAATGACTATCTCAATACTGAACTCTTCTCCTCTGTTACAGTCGATAGAAGATGGTATCACTTTTATGGTGGTGTTACCGCCATCATCAGCATAGACTGCCATAGGTATGGCAATCATACCCACCAGGAGAGTTGCAAACATCGCCATCGCCATTGTTCTCATCTCATCACCCGTCCGCTTTATTCACTACCATGCCGTATCCTTCCATCTCGTTCCGATGATCACCATATCAAGGATGTTTACCATATAGTCGTTGTTGAGATCCGCTCTATCTGCCCATTCATCCGGAAGATCTCTCCAGCAGGTATCCGGTGGTGAGCACGATCTACCCCATTCAAAACCCACGATCGAGGCATCTATGATATTCACAATGCCGTCACCGTTCGCATCGCCCGCGATATAGACAGTCGCATCGAAGTATGTCGTATTGGTCACTGGCTCATCATCTGTGACAGTAAGCAGTGCATGGAATGGCTCATAGTAGTTTCCGGGTTCATTGGAACCGTTCCAGTTCCATGATGCGTATATGTGTTCACAGATCATATCCGTCCCATAAGTACCGTCCCCGAAGCTCCATTCATACGAGGTGATGCTGCCGTCCGGAGCGTACGATCCGGAACCATCGAAGTAGACCTTGCAGAGATGCTTTGATCCCACGTTGTTGTACTCATCATAGACGAGCGCATCTGCAACCGGGGGCTCATGATGGACAGTGAGAGTTCCGTTTGTCACCTCGCAGTCGATTGCACTGAAGTTAACATCTGTTATGACCACCTCACTCAGGTTGAGATATGATGATGCTCCGTGATCGCCGATCGCGGTAAATGTCACGGTTGTAAGCGTTCCGCAGGACGCTATACCGACTGTGGTATTCTTTCTCGTCTCTGAATACTCACATATACCTGTTGTATTATTGAGCGTGCCTACCACGATCTCGGACTCGTTACCATCTGGTGTTAGAAACGGTCCCTTCGCCTGTGCATCCACTCTAATTGTGCTCTTATTGAACGAGAGCAGATACTGAACGCCGTAGACCTCTTTTCCCTCCGGATCAACGAATATGTCCACCGTGAACACCTCACCCGCCTGTACGCCGCTATGGTGCGGTACCACCTCGATAGTGGCAGCACGAGCTCCATAGACCGTGGTGGAGAGGAGCATTAAGCCCATCAGCAGGATGGTGATCATTGTTGAGCTGGTGTTTCTCATTTATTTCAACCAAAAAAATAAAAAAGAGTGGTTGTTAACCACTCAAACCGGATAGTACGCGTTGTGATCCCACATCGTACCAACGATGACCGCATCGAGGATGTTTATCACGCAGTCGTTGTTCAGGTCAGCCTTGTCAGCCTTTTCGTTGTCCTTCCACAGAAGCTCGCAGCAGTCTGCGCCTGTGCATTCGTCGTCCCATGTGAGACCGATAAGAACAGCATCGAGGATGTTTACCGTACCGTCGGCGTTTGCATCGCCAGCCAGGTAGACATTCACATCGATGTACGTGGTATCTTCAAGCTGCGGGTCTCCGTTATCGGTTACGGTCAGGCTCGCGTTGAATGGCACGTAATCACCGTTCGGATCGCCGAATGGCTCCCATATCCAGGAGGTGTACGAATGCAGCTTGCACGGGCAGACTCCAAGACCCTCGCTCGTTCCATACTCACCGTCGCCAAACGACCATATGATATAGACGATATCATCGCCATCAGGGTCGGTTGAGCTTGAGCATAGCTGTGCAAGGCACTCAAATTTCTTCTGCGCATTGTTGTGCTTGTGCTTCGTGCACCCACTTGCAACTGGTGCCTGGTTGTTTGTCAGGCACACTTCGCCATCAACGATTATGGCTGACACCTGACCGCCGCTTGTGTTAACGATGATAGCACCATCCAGATCTATATCCGTGTACTCACCAGCGGCTCCGATCGCTGTGAACTGAATCACCGATGAGATGTTCTTCCCGGGTGCACCACCGGCTATCTTCCTTGTCTCGGCGTACGAGACGATGCCTGCTCCGCGGTCTATCTCGTTCACAACCACGATCGTCTCACTTGACGGACCAAGGAACGGTCCCTTCACCTGCGACTCAGCCCTGAGAACACTTACATTGTATGTCAGATAGTACTCAACACCATATATCTCAAGTCCGGCAGGATCGACCTTTATGTTGATGTCGAACTGATCCTGTGGTGTGATGTTGACGCGCTGTGGGTCAACGTATATTTTGAGATTGCTCTTGTAGAACGTGTTCTCTATGCAGTTGTTGGTCTCGTCGCTCTCGGAAACCGAGCCGGGCCCATCAGCACAAAGTTTGATGGTGTCGCTATCACCAGTTATTGCATGAGGACCAATCGTATCGGTGTACTCGGCATCTGGTGCTAATTCGGGAATGTTGCCCGGACCCGGCGGTGAACTCACAACACTATCGATCCAGACTTTCGTCTTACTTGCACCCGCAGTCGCAGTTCCGATGTTCTTCACCGTATATATGATGTTGTAAGTCCCAGCCGCTTGATCAACCCATTCCTCGTGCTTCTCGATGATATCGAGATCGGGTTGGTTGGCATCCCACACATTCTCCAGGCAGTTGTTGGTCTCGTCCCACTCATCGTTGGTGTCACCGCAGTCTGCGCACACCTTTATGGTGTCGCTTAAGTCCGACATGGTGAAAGGTCCAACCGTCTTGACGGAACTGTACGCATTCGGAGCCAGTGCGACTATGTTCTGATCAAATCCTGCCTGATGCGCCGTATCAATATAGACACATGTCACGCTTTCGTTTGAGGTGTCATTACCGATGTTCTGCACCCGGTAGCTCACATTGTAGGTTGTTTCAGTAACCCATGTCTCTGACTTATCCACAACGATGAGGTCTGGCTTTACGATTCCCTTTATGTCGAAATCGCAGTCATTGGGGTCAGATCCAGGTGTCCACTGGCAATCGCGGTTGCAGGAGTTTTCGTAAGCTGTCATGGCGGCACTGCTTCCATCGAATAATCCCGGATTGCAGCATGCGCACTTGCTTCCGGTACCAGGCAGGGCGCACTGGCAGTCGTCCCATTTCTTGCTGCACTGACCATCCTTGTCGTAGTCGAAGTAGGCCGCTACCTCGTTACCGCAACTCCAGTCGCACCAACCAGAAGGACCGTTATCGCAGGTATTTTCATCACCAGTGTTAGCATGGTTAGAACCATTAACTATGTCCTGATTATTATTGCAGACGCAATTGTGTGTCACTGCGTTAGGACCATCAATCGCACCAGCATTTTGACCCAACACGAGTCCCTCTCCAGTAGCACTCTTGATAGTGTTGTACCTGATCGTGTTGTCATCACCATTGGTAAAGAATCCGTATACGGTATTTCCTATCATGGTGTTGTACTCAAACGTATTGTGGTTTGACTTATCGCACTTCGGCATGATTCCAGCTTGGGGATTGTATGATGCGTTGTTGTAACTGATGGTGTTGTGCATGCACTGGTGCTTCATGAAGAAACCGCTTTTGTTGGTATGGTGGAGATAATTGCAGGTGAAATTGTTGCATTGTCCACGTGTCGCACCAGAGTCAGTATTTCCAAACATAAATATCCCATTTCCACCGCCGCTGCATCCATCCCCAGTCCCCTCAATGTGGGAGATATCATTCTTGGTTATGTTGCAGTTGTTGGTATAGACCATGTGAATACCATGGTCAAGATTGGTGGATTCGCCACAATCATGTATATAACAACCAGTTACCGTCATGTTGTCGATGTTAGTGGCAAACGAGGC
>DAOURL010000043.1 GCA_030625165.1 Methanosarcinales archaeon
TTCGTAAACATCTTTGACAGATCAGCCGCGGCGTGGAACGGGTTTATTAGATTGGACGTAACTTGGCTTTGTCGCATTACAAGCATTCTCACACCTCAATCCCAATACTACAATTTTTTGGGTGCATATCACAGCCCCAGCCTTCCCACCCCTGACTGAAGTCGTGGGCATCTGCAAGATAGGGGTCGTGTGCTTGGGTGAGCACAGAAAGATGTGGGGCGGATCGGTGTGTATACTATATTCCGCCGAAGGTAAAATGTGGCGAATTCCAGTGCGTCCGAACGGGCGCGGAGTGTATATACGCTGTTAGGCGCAATAGTGGAAAAACATTAAACAAATTGAACACCTTGAACTTGAAATGATTCTAAGTAGGGACTATGGTTTAACCATTGTCCTTGAATATTAGCTGTTGCTTCTAGAAGAAGTAAGAAAAATAAAAGCAAGTTTCCGTCATTGCTATTACAGAAAACCCATTTGCTATTCGGATTTTGTTGTCTTACAGAGTCATTAATAAAACCAATAGGGGCATTATCAAAGTAAAGAAACCCTTTTTCTAGAATGAAAATGCCATCAATTGATGGAGAAGGGGTTGACATTCTTTGATTGGAATCTGTACTTAAAGAAGGACAAGAAATAGTTAATGAATCGTGTATTTTTGGTATCCATCCATGTACCGTGCTCATATTTTGCGGACCATCATAAGCAACTATGAAATTTAATATGGCTGGAGGAATGTAGCCTGTTGAAAAACTCTGTGTCACACTTTTGATTAAGGATTTAGAGTTTTTTGCAGCTTTTATTGCGTTTTCTAACTCTGGGCTCGTTAAAGTAGACTTTACTTCAATAGTTGCAATTACAGATTCAATCAAGAATCCATTAATTCCACCTCCAAAGTCAAGTTTCGGGTAATTCTTTTTATATATCACAATATCAAATTGATTCCGTTGTTGTCCTGGTAACGATTGATGATCAATTATTTCACCGGTACCAATAGATACAGTCTCTGGTAAATGACTTTGAAGAAACTGTTTAATAAACGCTTCTCGTGGAGTGCCCTTATGTAATGAATGCCCGCTATTTGCTGGTATTTTTGATGTTGCAATAAGTTGTTTTTCAATCAAATCCATATGAGATTTTAACATTTTATCAAACTCCTTTTTTCCACCATTTCACCAAACGTTGTATATCCAAACTTACTTCGCATATCCTGAATATTTAGGGTTATATCCGAACATGGTCCATCTACATCCATCTGGACGAACTTCAATCAGCACCTACACTTTTCATCATTCTCCTATATTAAATCCAACCCACCCCACAAAAACACACCAGCCACACAACCAACCCGACTTCCGCGTACGTCGTGGTAGATTCATGAAGTCACCAAACCCCGGACTTAAGTCCAATGCCTGAACATAGCGATTTCGCATCCAGCTTGGCTTCGTCGCTGTTTCGCAGATCGCATCTCGCATTCGTCCTGGATGTACCGACATCCCATGTGAGATATATCAAAACTCATCCTGCATAAAATCTCCCATGAGCCGGCTGCCAACTTGTTTCGGCGCCAGATCAGCCGCGCGATTGTGGCGGTCGGCTGGCATCGAAAATGAGATATGGCATGGCAGGATAAGGACTCGTAAACATGAACAGACCAGAGCGCATCGATAGCATCGCAATAATGGGCGCAGGCGCCATCGGTTCCGCCATAGGCGGTATGCTTGCGAGAGCAGGGCACCGCGTGACACTGATAGGGAGGGTGCCCCACATACGCGAGATCTCGAATAACGGACTTCATATCACCGGCATCTGGGGTGAGCACACGGTAACGGACTTGCATGCCATGACATCGCCGCCTGATGAATATCAGGATGTCGTCTTCATAACGGTCAAGTCGTACGATACGGATACCGCCGCAAGAGATGCGCTTCCCATGATCGGACCGGATACCACGGTCGTATCGATGCAGAACGGGATCGGGAATGTGGAGGCGCTTGCTGGGATTGTAGGCGCGGCGCGGACGGTTGGCGCGATGGCGATATTCGGAGCAGTCGTACCGGAACCCGGGAGTGTCGAGGTAACGGTCATCGCATCAGAGACACTTGTGGGCGAGATCGACAGCCGCCTGACCTCACGGGCAAGGGACCTTGCAAGGATGCTTGATGGCGCGGGAATCCCGACAAAACCATCCGATAATATCTTACGGGAGATCTGGCACAAAGCCCTCTACAATATCGCATTAAACCCGTTGTCTGCCATATTCCAGGTAACTTACGGTCAGATTGCAGACAACTTTGATACCAGATGGCTCATCAGTGAGATGATATCGGAAGCATTCTTGGTAGCAGAAGCCGCGGGCGTGGATCTGGGCATGAATACTCCTGACGAATATCTGGAGATACTATGGAACCGGAAACTTCCCCCTACAAGGGATCACAGATCGTCCATGCTGCAGGACATCATTCGCGGTAAGAGGACCGAGATAGACTACATCAACGGGAAGGTGGTGGAACTGGGCAGGGAATACGGGATCCCGACGCCGTATAACAACGCAGTAGTAAAGATTGTAAGATCAAAGGAGGTTATAGGACCTGCATGACCGGGATTATAGACATAGAAGCCATCGATCTTGAGGAAGAGGTGAAGCAACTGACATCGCCAAGACGCCCCCACGATATGGTATTTGTGGGCGATTCGCTGCTTCGTGCAGTGCTATGCGAGGGCGAGGGCAAGTGGTACATTCATGATTACGATGAGTTCTTCCTGCACTACAGCGGCGGCGTTGTCGTAATCGAGTCTGATGAGTCCACCATCGAACTTGGGGCGGGCACTGGCGTGCTGGTGCCGGCAGGGGTCAGGCACAGGACGAACTGCCAGGAGTCTGCGATATTCCTTGTATTCAGGCACAGGGAGACTGCCTGCATGTTGGCGTAGATGTATGATGGTAGCGGCGTTGGCGTTGGCTGTGATGGGTGGCGGAAGGGAAGGTTAAGTAATTACGAAACCGATCCAAAAGAGTTAGTCGCGGGGCATACATGAAACTACCACCAACGATACTGATACAGGAAGATGATTTCCACAACGCGTGGGCGCGGGCAGTACGGTATGTGCTGCGCGACGGACGCAAGATAACAATCGGGGACGCATCCGAACCAAAGCCGATTAAGGATGCATGTGTGCTCTTCGAACTCACTGGTGACGCGATCAGGCAGATCGAGGATCGTGAACTGCACCCGCAGTTTCCGTTCCAGCACATCGATCCCTACTGCGAGGAGTTCACGAGAGAGTATCTCTCGCAGTACATCGAAAAACCGGATCAGGAGCGATTCTCGTACCTGTATTTCGAGCGGCTTGTGATGTACGGGGACCTCGATCAGATGGCGCTCTTGCGCAAGTGTCTTGCCACGCAGATGGATACTGAGATCGGATCGAACCGGGATCAGGCGATCACATGGCAGGCAGAGACCGATCTCGGGAGCACGTCACCGCCGTGTCTTCAAAGAATATTTGTGCGGTATCTCGGAGACAAGGGCGTCGAAGTGCACCTGACATGGCGCAGCCGCGATCTGTACACCGCGTGGCAGGTAAATATCGTTGCAATAATCGATATGCTGAATCGGGAGGTTATCCGTCCGAATAATTGCAGGATCGTTAAACTGGTAGATTATGTCGATTCGCTGCACATTTATGAGAGCGATAAGGATGCAGAGAGGGTCAAACTCCTGCCAGCCAGTCCGCAGAAGCAGAAAGGGTTGTGGGAGTACTGAGTACTAAAACAGCATTCCAGCTATGATTTGTGCATATCCACATCTGGAAGGTCGCTTCCCCGGTTAAGGACTGATGAGACGCGAACAGGGCGTTACCGATTCAACGTTTCAACGCTTCTGTCTTATCTACCACCATGACGTCCTTGATGGCACGAACCGCGCCGAACGGAATCAGCATGTAATTCCCTTCCGCCCGGTACATGTTCCGATCCACAGACATATCCGGCTTCACCACGAGATTGATCAACTCGCCGGTCCGGATGTCTATCACGACGTTGTACAGTGCACCAAGTATCGATCCGTCACTGCTCATGACGTTCTTCTTTGACAGGTTCTTTGCGAATATTTTTGCCATTAACATCCCTCTCGTGTTAGTGATTATCACTTATACTTCTTTATATTTAAATTGTTTTACCAAGAGAACGCCACTGCAACGGATGACGTCAAACCATATATCTTCCGGAAACATAATCCCGAGTATGGAAAAGCCAGAGCATTACAGGGATGATTGCAACAGGATCGCGTGTATATACGATCCTCTTGTCAGATTCATCTCCTCATTCTTCGGCGGAGAAGCAGGATTGAGACGGCTCACCATCGATAAAATGGATTTGAAGCCGGGTCAAAAGGTTCTGGATGTCTGCTGTGGGACCGGTACATTGTGTGCGATGATTGCAGAGGCGATAGGGCGTGGCGGAGAGGTGGTGGGCGTTGACCTATCTGAAAATATGCTTAAGAAAGCAGAAGACAAGAGAGAAGACAGCATACGATTCTGTTACGCCAATGCCGAGGAGATTCCTTATGCTGACGGATACTTCGACCGCGCATCCGTGACCTTTGGCTTGCATGAGATGCCGCATCCTGTGCGGATGAATGTGCTTTCTGAGATGCAGAGGGTGCTAAAGCCGGGCGGGAAGATTACCGTCCTTGATTATGCGTACCCAAAACGCACGCTGGCTATGCTTTTATTCAAGGTATGGATGCTTGTGGAAGGAGAGACTGCAAGGGATTTCATCAGGAGGGATCTATCTTCGATGATACGGGATGCCGGATTCGATGTGATCGAACAAAACGTCTATTGGATGAACACAATTCGGATCGTGAGTGGTGAGAATGCAGACCGATGAAGCAGAAGCGATCCGTCGACTTACCGCGTGCATTAAGGATGCCGTGCGGTCGTGCATGAAGGACCGGGGTCGCATAGGAGTTGCGTTCTCAGGCGGCATCGACAGTTCATTAGTCGCAGCCATCGCGGCATCGATAGATCCTGATATCGAGTTGTACGCGGTCGGGATGCACGACTCTCATGACATAAACCATGCAGAGAAGGCAGCAGCACTGCTCGGGATGGAGGATCGGCTGCGGATATGCGAGTGCACCGAAGCGGATATCGAATCAGCGATCCCGCAGGTGCTCCATGCGATGAAAACCACGAGCCCTGTTGCAGCAGGGATCGGAATATGCATGTATCTCGTGTCAAGGTGTGCGCACGCGCATGGAACCGGGTTGTTGCTAACAGGACAGGGCGCAGACGAACTCTTTGCCGGGTACAAGCGTTACGAGCAGGCATTCGATGACGGGGTGCTTGGCATCGAACTCGAAAAGGACGTGCTCGCACTCCCTGCCCAGATCAGCCGGGACGCTGCGGTTGCAGACCTGTGCGGCGTGGAACTCTGCCTGCCGATCTGCAACCGCGATGTGGTGGATATCGCACGCGGTATCGATGCCCGACTCAAGATGCGGAAGGATGGGGGCGGGTACGAGAGAAAGTACATCCTTCGGAGAGTTTCTGAACAGTACATCCCGCACAGACTGGCATGGGCGCCAAAGAAGGCAGCGCAGTACGGCACAGGTGTCCAGAATGCGCTCCACAAGATGGCGCGCAGGCAGGGACTCAGGCAGGAGGAGTTTCTGAACCGCGTCTTTAAGGACTGTCACGCACGTTCATCGCAGACACTGCCGAAATTACAAAAAACTGATGCGGATTAATATACCTTATGAACGTTCACATCATGCGAAATATTAATGACATTATTCCTGGCTTTGCATCCTTCGCGGGTTCTGATTGGAAAGGGCTCATCGCCATGTTAGAGGATCCCATAAAATCCTGATTGATGCGGTCAGTTATTTCTTTGAATATCATCTTATAAGCGGTACAATGGGGGTCTACTCCCTTTACTTCACCGTTGTTAGGTACTATAGCATTGTAAGGGCATCCTCCTCGACAAAAATCGATATAGGCACAGCCCTTGCATTCCTGATCCACATAGTCCTTGAACTGGTGCATAAGCTTCCATGCGTCGGATCTGGAAAGATCATCCATGCTGGGATGGTCATAGACACTGCCCATCACATATTCGGGCATGCCCACGAAGCGATAGCAGGGATATATGCTTCCATCAGGTCCCACCGCAAAGGTACTATCCATGCAATCCACGTAGGTGCAGACCGTGCCCCTGCGCGTGAACACGCCTTTGCACAGGTGGTCGATATTCATAACTTCGATCTTGCCCATGTTTTCCAGATATTTATCCAGAAGGAAAATCAACAAGTTCCCGTACTCTTCCGAATCAAGTACCCATTCGTCGGAGCTTTCGGAACGTAACGACGGTAGTGCAGGATGCAATTTAAGAGTTAACCCATTCTCCAGGAAAAAATTGAAGATCTCCTCTTTAAACTTTACGGATTGTGCAGTGAAGGTGCAGATGAATCTCACATCAAGACCGTTATCCCGGGCAATTTCATAGCCCCGCATGGTCTTATCGTAGTATCCCTCGCCTCTCTGCAGGTCGTTAAGTTCCTTTGGACCATCCAGACTGGAACCGATCGGGATATTGTACTCAGCCAGAATACTGGCTAATTCCGGGGTCATCTTCCAGAGATTGGTCTGCAGGGCAAAAGCCGGTTTCAGATGACTTGCGCCTTCTGCCAGCAATGGCAACGCTTCCCGGTAAAAATCCGCGCCGGCAAGGAGCGGCTCTCCGCCATGGAAGGTGAAGGTAACCTGATCATCCCGAAAATCTTTTAGCCATGTAACCACTTCCTTGATGGTTTCGATGCTCATTACTGGAGAATCTTCTTCGGAACTCCAGCAATAACTACAATTGGAAGGACAGCCCAGAGTTGGGATTAGCATTACGTGAAAGACCATAATATCACCTTGTTTTAGCTTTCTTCTACCTTTCTTCAGAGTATTAATAGTTTTCCTGCAATTGGGACTGCCACACACCCAGCCTTGCAGGATTGCGAAGGCGCCAGAGGGATGTGGCGTGAGGGAGATTTCGTCGTCGCTGGTGAGGTTCTCGCCTATTTATAGCGGGTCAGCCCACTGCTACGTGACTGCGTAAAGCTTGCGTCCAAAATCAGTGGGACTGGAAGCGGTCGGTGTCTATCGTCACCTCAGCGGGACACTTTTCGCATCTGGAATGCTGGTCAGGCGGTGATCGGCTCCCTGATCACAAGGTACTCTGAAAAGGCTTCTGACGCAGGAACTGGTACACCGTCTTCAGCCAACCCCTCCACATGCATTACGATCGCTTCATACATATTTTGCTCAACTTCTTCGCGTGTGCTGCCAGTTGCCACACAACCCGGCAGGTCTGGCGAATATGATGAGTAGTTCCCGTTTGCCTTTTCAATGACAATTAGAAACCTGTACATGATTATCTCCTTTCATTTGAGTTTCGCCTGTTTTAAGATGCTATTTAAGGTACCGGGAGCCAGATCGTGGTTGGGATGACCTGCGATGGTCACCCTTCCCTGTTTGGTCGGGTGCTTGTACTGCTGATGACTCCCTTTCGTTGCAACCAGATACCAGCCATCTGATTCGATCATCTTGGTGATATCGCGCACCTTCATAGCATTCGACCACTGTATATTGTATGTTATCGTGCAGGATATATATCAACTCTTCTGGCAGTCATAATTCTATCGCCCCTGCCTCCGTCTGCAGGATCGTGAGCGCGTCGGGGGCAGTGACCTGCCCGCCGCCGCTGGCGTCCGCGGCGACGAGCGTTCGGATCGCTGCACCTTCGCCCAAGCTCACTGCAGATAGAGCGCGCCCGACCGCTGGACCAGTTCGTCGCAGACTACGTCCGGCTCTCCTTCCATGATGAACTCACCGTCATCGATCAGGATCACGTGATGGGATACCTCCCTCACGAAATCGAGGTGGTGGCTGATCAGGAGGATCGTTGTCCCGAACTCGGCGTTGATCCTTTTTAGCGAGTTGGTGACGTCTCGAAGCGTTATCGGGTCGAGATCCCCAAACGGCTCATCGAGCAGCAGGATATCCGGCTTTGGCGCAAGCGTGATCGCAAGCATCGTCCGCACCATCTCGCCGCCTGACAACTCCTGCGGGTACTTATCCAGCACGTCCATCGAGAGATCGAGCGCACCGAAGATCGATTCAGCGTACTTTATGGTCTCTGTGCGCGGGAAGCGCGGGAATAGCACGCCAAGGATATCCGGAGAGAACCCGAGCGATTCGAGTTCGTCCTTTGCACCGGTCTCTGGCATATCCACAATCCGGTAGATCGTGTCAAGCACGTCCTCGGTTATACCGAGTTCTTCTGCCCGTTCTTGCGCCTCCTCTATTACATGCTGCCCTTTCACGCCAAGTTTGAATGCGAGCTGGTCTACGATCGTCTCATGCGGGCTTAGCGCGAACTCCTGGAACATGAGCCCGATCCGTCTTCGAACCGCCATCCTCTTCTTGTGGTACTGGCTCATGTTCACCCACTCGTCATCTTGCTTGTAAAGCACCTTCCCCTCCTTCGGGAACAGGAAACCGCACAGCATCTTCCAGAGGACTGTCTTTCCTGCGCCGCTCGGACCTATGATCGATGTGATCTCTCCTTCATTGATGCTGAAGTTGAGTGAGTTGAATCTGAGCGTCACTCCACCGACCGATATGAGATAGAACCTGTGCGAAACATCCTCCACCTTTATGGCTATCTCTCTCTTGCCCGGTTCACTTTTCGATATCGGAATCGGATCAGGCATCTCTTTTAGAAACTCACTTATTACGTATTCGGGATCGCCTTCGAGGATCACTTTCCCGCCGTCGAGCCATATCAGCCGATCCACGAGGTATCTGTGAACCTCCGGGAGGTGTGATGCACAGAGCATGGCAAGCCCGGTCTCGCTGTTAACCTTCTTAAGCGTGTCAAGAATCTCTTGTTTGGTCGCGGGACATGCCATTGTCGCGGGTTCGTCGAGCAGGAGTATCTTTGGCTTTTTTGCAAGCTGTCTCGCTATGATCACTCGCTGTTTCTCGCCACCGCTCAGGACATAATCGACATGCTTTGCCTTCTCTTGAAGCCCAACCATCCTGACGTACACCATCGCCTCTTCCACCATCTCATCGTACTCGGGGAGATCCTTTGGCGGGAGACCTTCGTAACCGATCCGAAGCGAGTATATCTTCCGGAGGACATCGTTCACCACGTAATCCGACCACAGCGCGAATGACCGCTGAAGATGTATCGCAGTAATTTGTTTGAGCTTTAAAAAAACATCTTGATCAGAATCCGGCGTGACCAGAAGCCCATCCAGTTTAAGCGTTCCCTCGTCAAACGCCTCAAACCCGCGGATGATATTTAATAGTGTGCTCTTCCCGCCGCCGCTTCGCCCTATCAGACCTACGATCTCACCTTCATTTACGTTAAAACTGACTCCATCGAGCGCTCTTATCTTTTCTGTGCCAATGGTGTACTCTTTTGCGATATTGTTTACTTCCAGCATGTTTGTCATTTGAATCCTCCTGACGCGTGTGAGTTGCTATCTTACTTAAGACCTCTATTTAACGTTTTGATCTTGGAGGGGTTGTCAGTTTATGACCGGACTTTATAAACAAGTCTGCATAATAGACGCTGTCCCTCAATCTAAGGAGATTGCTCGGGTCGGTCGATGGAACGTCGTTCAAATTTTCTAAAATCATCGTATACCCTTTTTCACTATTATTTTTCTTTAAGTCTTTCGATCCGCTCCTATAAGACCCCAGCCACATCTCACCACCACAGTATCTGCCTTAACTCTTCTCTCCTTGCCTCGTTCGTGGAATCCACGCCCCCGTCCGGCTCCACGACCGAGACGATGATCCCGAAGCGCTCAGCACCCCCGCGATCAGCGTCTGACAGCCGGGAGTCGCCCTGCATGTGGGAGTGGATCAGTTCCACCGTGCCCTCGATGTCAGGCACATACACCTGCCGATCCTGCAGATTCCGCCGCCTCTGCCGGTAGCCCACATAGAGTTCGAGCATCGTGACCCCGATTATGGAATTTCTGCTCCCGACCAGGATGTCGCTTATCGCCTGCTGCACACCCTCGCGGTGCAGCACGAGAAACCCGGACTCCAGCTTCTCGTTTTTGGCGATACCGATCATCACCCGGAGGCATTCCTCGAGACTTAACTCCTTCGTCGGTATCGCCCGGCTGAAGTCCTCCGGAGTCCGGGATATCTGACCCGAAAAATAAGGGCTAACCGAGTCCCGGCTTATAATATCCCCGACTCTCGCGCCCTGGATTCCCCAGATGTTCGACTCCACCCCGAAGCGCTGCTCCTTTAGAAGAAGCGTCTCAAGCCTTGCAGCAGCATCCTCGTGCCGGTTCATGCGCCGCTCCTTAAGATCCTCGGAATCGGCAACAACCTCGATCACACTGACCCCCATAACGTCACCAGCGAGTTCTATTATCCGCGAGACCAGCACATCCTCCCCGAGTTCCATGACATCGAAGACGCCCTCGATTGTGGCTTTCAGTGCATCATACATGCTCACGTCCACGTATATGGCCCCACCCGCGCCCTCGATTGGCAGTTTCCTGTGTTCTACCACCATCCGTTGCATGGCATCCATTGCGTCCTTCCGAAGCAGTATCACGGGCTGGGAACTCCTGACCCTGCCTTCAAAGATCGCGCCCACCCGGCTGTCGATGAGTTCGATTGCAAGCGTGGTCTTGCCGCTTCCCTGTGGACCAAGGAGAATTATCAGGGGGTTGCGGTCGAGTTCGGCTGAGAGGGCTCTCTGTGCTTCTCTCCGGTCAAGTTTTGAGGTGTTGATGACCGTCATGATGGTAATTGCTCTGTTACGATGCGAACCTCATAGTCTGATCGTAACTACTCCGGTGTATCGATCGATCCTGTGATGTGAATGTGATATGGTGTTTTCTGGCAATAAAAATAACCGCGGAGAAGTTGAGGGTGCAGAGCTTTTCCTCCGCGTTCCTCTGCGCTCTCTGCGTGTTAAATTCCCTGTTTGGTTCCGGTAATGCCCGCCTTTCGGGCATGGCATCGATAGAATCCTTTTTAGATTCTATTATGTCCGGGGTAGGGTAGTACCGGTATAGCGAAGTTCTATCTGGGATGGTGTTTTATATACCTCGAATAACTTGACTTTGTTGCATTACTTCAAGGATTTTTTAATATCCTGAACTGTCAATAATTCTGCCTTTTTGCCCAGATCTATAAGTCAAGCTCGACTGGTCCCAATAACTTTACGACCTTCCACCGCCATAACCATATCATGGAGAACGAAGAGCGTATCCAAGTGCTGGATGGACTTGAGGCAGTGCGCTCCCTGCCCGGAATGTATATCGGAAGCACTGGACCTGTGGGGCTGCACCATCTCGTAAGCGAAGTTGTTGATAACAGCATCGATGAGGCGATGGCAGGGCACTGCTCCACGATAGAGGTTATATTGGATCGAGACGGCTCTGCCACGATATCGGATGATGGCAGGGGAATTCCGGTCTACATAATCGAGGAGTATGGCAAGCCCGCGGTCGAGATCGTGATGACGACGCTTCACGCTGGAGGAAAATTCGACAAGAACACATACAAGGTCTCTGGCGGGCTGCACGGCGTTGGCGTATCGGTCGTGAATGCGCTATCGGAGTGGCTGCGCGTCGAGATACATAAGGGCGGCAAGGTGTGTGTGCAGGAGTATGCGCGGGGAGTTCCGACAGGTGATCTGCTGGTCACAGGAGAGACCGACCGCACAGGAACCGCGATCACATTCAAGCCAGACCCCAGAATCTTTCAGGAGACTGTATTTTCATTTGTCACCCTCTCAAAGCGGCTCCGCGAACTTGCTTACCTCAACCGTGGCGTGCATATCGTGATCAAAGATGAACGGGGCGATCCGCACCCGCCATCAGTGGATATGTACCAGTTCGACGGCGGGATTGTGTCGTTTGTCGAGTACCTGAATGAAAATAAAAATACCCTTCACGATCCTGCATACTTCAAGAAACAGAAGGATGACACAGATATCGAGATTGCAATCCAGTACAACGAGGGATACGCAGATAATATCCTCTCGTTCGTGAACAGCATCAACACGAAGGAGGGCGGGACGCATCTGAGCGGGTTTAAGACCGCGCTCACAAGGTCGATCAACAGGTATGCGAAAGCTAACAATCTCGTGAAGAACTATGATATCAGTGGCAGGGACACGCTTGAGGGTTTGACCGCGGTGATCAGCGCAAGACTCGCAAGCCCGCAGTTTGAGGGGCAGACCAAGATGAAACTCGGGAACATCGAGGTGAAAGGGCTTGTCCAGTCGCTCGTTGGGGAGGGACTCGATGAATTTCTCGAAGAAAACCCAAAAGTCGCAAAAAAGATCATCGATAAGATACTGGAGGCAGCAAAAGCGTGGGAAGCCGCAAAGAAAGCGCGGGAACTGACGAGACGCAAAAGCGCGCTCGAAACATCGAGCCTCCCTGGCAAACTTGCGGACTGCTCCGAGCGCGATCCGGCAAAGAGCGAGATATACCTCGTTGAAGGAGATAGCGCGGGCGGTTCGGCCAAGCAGGGGCGGGACCGGAAGTTCCAGGCGATTCTACCGCTCCGGGGCAAGATTTTGAATGTTGAGAAGGCGAGGCTACATAAAATCCTGCGCAACAACGAGATCAGGACGATGATCACTGCGTTTGGGACCGGGATCGGGGAGGAACTTGATATTGCGAAGGCGAGGTATCACAAGATATCGATTATGACGGATGCTGATGTTGACGGATCTCACATCAGAACGCTGCTTTTGACGTTTCTGTACCGCTACATGCCCGAATTGATCGAGGCGGGATATGTCTACATCGCGCAGCCGCCACTATACCAGGTCAAGAAGGGGAAGGTCAGGCGGTATGCGTTTTCAGACGAGGAACTGAACGCAATACGGGAAGAGATAGGGGAGACTGGCGTCACGGTGCAGCGGTACAAGGGTCTCGGCGAGATGAACCCGTCGCAGCTCTGGGAGACGACGATGGATCCTGAGACACGGACGATGCTTCAGGTGACGATCGAGGACGCGATGGAGGCGGATCGCATGTTCACGATCCTGATGGGAGATGCTGTCGAGCCGAGAAGGGCGTTTATCGAGAAACATGCACGAGAGGTGGAGAATCTGGATGTTTGAGGGTGCACAGGATCAGGCAGAATAGTACGCGATATGGTTACGGTCAAACGAGTGGGGGTGGCATCCGTTCATGAAACGTGGAGATATAATAATAGTCAACATGAGACACTTGCGGACGTAAGGTGAAACAATGCTCTCGATATCCAAGCGGTTAATATTGCAGGTCATTGCTGTCGTATTTTGGATTGTTTCCATTGCTTGGTACCGCTCAGAACCTGGATTCGAACCTTTGATAACCGTTCTGGCTGGAATTGCCGCCCTCATACGTTCATTTTCCATTAGTGATGCCCACATAAGCATTCCCACCTCCGAAAAAACAAAATCTGCCCGCGAAAAGCGCAACCGGCAGAGTATGCTCGAATTGGTCAGTAATTCCTGGGTCAAAGGTGTGCTGGAACAATCCCTACATGATGAGGTGCTGATCGAACTTGGCTTGGAGGAACGAAGGGACGCCGTTTACAACCGGCAGGGAATAGAGCTGCAAAGACCCGGGCATCCCAAACAGATGCTGCCGCAGGGTATGAAGATTATGGACGTTTTCGATGAGATGGGGCAGACACTGCTTATTTTGGGTGAACCTGGGTCAGGTAAGACCACCATGCTACTGGAATTGGCCCGCGATACAATCGCTCGCGCCGAAGAAGACCCCCAACATCGAATTCCGGTCGTGTTCAACCTCTCCTCGTGGACGGACGCCAAGCAACCGATCGCAGATTGGCTGGTTGGTGAACTCAAGACCAAGTACTACACCCCAAAGAAAATCGCCAGTGATTGGATCGAAAACGATGATCTGCTTCTCCTGTTCGACGGGCTGGACGAGGTCTCATCGGGGAGTCGCGAGGCGTGCGCCTGTGCGATCAACGACTTCCGTCGTGAGCACGGACTGACACCGCTTGTGGTCTGTTGTCGCAGTGAGGAGTATGAAATTCTGGAAACCCGCCTTGATCTTAAGGGCGCAATCTCCTTGCAGCCGCTCACAAAAGAGCGGATTGATGACTATCTCGATCAGATGGGTCCGGAACTTGCTTCTCTTCGTGCGGCACTAAAGGATGATCCGATACTTTACGAACTCGCCCAAACACCCCTGATGTTGAGCATCATGACGCTTGCGTACCGCGGAAGGTCGGTTCACGACCTGCAACCGCTGGAAACGGTCGATGCTCGCCGCAAACACATCTTTGATAACTATGTTGAATGCATGTTCATGCCCCGTACACACAGAACGATCCCAGATGTGTCTGATGACAAGAGACCGGATGATGAACGTTTTTCCAAAGAAAAGACCATCCATTGGCTCTCATGGCTCGCCAAGAGAATGTCAGAACACGGACAGACCGTCTTCCTGATCGAGAAGATGCAGCCTACATGGATGCCGACGCGGGCACAGCAGCGGATTGTGACCATAGGTGCCGCGGTCATAATCGCGGTCGCCTTCGGGCTGCTTTTTGGATTGTACTACGGACTGCTCGGGGGGCTGCTTTTCGGGCTGTTCGGATACAGCAAGGATATACGACCTATTGAGACGCTGCGCTTTTCGTGGTCAGAAATGCGAACTGAGTTGGTGGGTGTCAAGCTGCTCGTCTGGCTACTCACCGGATTGTTCTTCGGGCTAGCCTTTGGACTACTCGGCGGGCTGTTCTTATGGCTGTTCTTCGGGATGCTTTCTGGAATGATCAGTGGTGAGATAGTTGCTAGAACATTTCCAAATGAAGGGATACACCGATCAGTGCGCAGTGCGCTGCTCTTCGGGATGTTTTCCGGGCTGCTCGTCTGGCTATTTGCCGGGGTGCCTATTGGACCGCTCTTGGGACTGCTTTTCGGGCTGCTTTTCGGTGGTCTCGCCTGCATCCAGCATCTCGTCCTGCGCATCATGTTCTGGCAAAACGGCTCTGCGCCATTAAACTACGTCCGCTTCCTCGACTACGCAGCCGGGCACATCTTCCTGCGCAAGGTGGGCGGCGGGTACATCTTCGTGCACAGGCTGCTGCTGGAATACTTTGCTTCGCTTGAGCCGGAAGAAGATGGTTGAGGTCGCATAGTC
>DAOURL010000224.1 GCA_030625165.1 Methanosarcinales archaeon
TGATATATAAACATTTCCTCACACCCAGCATCTCCGAAAGAAATTGGCTATATATTGAGTAGGTCTACATAACTACCCAAAACCACTCGTCACATCATCGCGCTCCGCATCTTCCGCGCTGCATCATACCCGATCGATCCGCCGATGAGCCCGCCGATGACCGCAAGTCCGACCTGGAACCATGAGTACCACGGCGCATAACAGATCTTCCACGCAGTCGGCGCGAAAAGGAAGTAGAATAGCCAGTATGAGATGAAACCCCGTGACATGCCATAGATCATGGATGCAATCCGTGTATCTGCATAGTTCCCCTTGAAGAGCGCAACCTCGGCGTCCACGACTGCACCCTCAAGCAGATACCATCCAAGCCAGACTGTGATGTTTGAACCCCAGATCACCATGCAAACCATCTGGTCAACAAGGAAGAGCAGCATGGCAGTGCCAGGTTTCCTGACGAGATGCAGCGCGATCACCATCAGCGCGGATACCGGTATCGTGAACAAGAGTCCGCCAAACGGTCCTAACATGTCATTAAACGTCTGCCAGAACCACCTGAACACAACGCCGGCAAGCGCTGCGAGCAGTGCGATTGTGACAAGATCGATGGTCGTGTACATCTCAAGAATTCCGAACCGCTTGACTGCGATGATCACTATTGTGACCAGCACCAAACTGATGATGATGGTGCCATAAGTGACCCATGACGGCGGCGGGATGATTGTGATCTTGTGGGTGTATTCGGTTCTGCCGCCGTCTGCTGTCGTGGTTATCCGAAACGTTTCTTCCGTCTTCATCGGGATCGAGTCAGGGGGTTTCACCCGGATTCGCACGGTCGCGGATTCTCCGCCTGCAATCTCCATGGGGGCGACTGTCAGGGTGTTGCCATCCTGTGTAATTTGACTGCTCAGTTCCTGCGTTGGCACGGATAGCGATAAGAGATCAGGAACCACAATCGTTGCGGAGATGGTCGCGGTTTCTGTGCCGCGGTTTTCGAAAGTGATGCGTGCACCTTCCTCTGAGCCGCTTGCCACCAGTTTATCAGGTGCAAACACACCCTCCTTCCGGTCGGGTATGGTGAGTGTGATGTATATGTCATCGGCGCTGCCAGCCGCATGGACGACAGAAGGAAGTAATAATGCCAGTATTATGGCAAAAACAAAGAGTAATGGTCTGCAATTCATATTAATCTCATCCTCGCTCCTGTTTTTTTTTCATGTATATCAGAAAAAAGCCGATAATTGCGATCGCGAGCACTGCGATGACCGGAACCGGAATGCTGGACATAAGAGATGCTTGCGTCTCATAAACCGTCAATTCCGTATCGCCTTCGACACCGCTCTTGTGTTCAAGCACTAAAATAGCATTGAACGGGTGCAGGTACTGCTCATCACCCCTCTTAAAGATTACGGTATTGTTATTACCGACAAGGTCATCAGTTACGTTGAAATGGTCAAAATCAAGGTAGCCCCCTGTTTTCGCCCTTCCCACGTCTTTTCCGAGGAGTTTTGAGTTGAACCACAGTTCGTCAATCTCCCCTCCGGTTCCTGCGATCATCACCGTCCACAGGTCTGCTTTTTCGACCGTCTCCGTCTTCACATCTCCCGGGAATAACGCTTCTCCCTGATCTTTAGCGCCGCCATCGACAACCGCCTTGCTAAGCGCCTCGTTTCCCTCATCGATCCAGAAACTGCTGTAGGGCATACTCTCGTTTTCATAGACCGCGACGAGAAATATCCCATAAGGTGCGCCGTTGTTGTTCTCATAGGTTGCCGAGATCATGTTGAGCCCTTCTTTGAATGTAGCATCGGTGACATCATACGCATAGCAGCAGACCCCCCATGCAGCAATGTAATCGGGTTCTTCCCGTGTTTTTAGCTCGTTATCGTTTATTGAGACCGTCAGCGTGTCTCCTTTGTTGTAGTTCCAAACCGGCACATACAGACGGGCATAAATTATATTATCAGGAAGATCGAAATACTGGGTGTACGGGTCTGCGTAGGTGAGTCCATGCCCCCCGTCAACATGGACGCCGCCATGCAGGCTGCCTGATGCTATGGTGTAAAGCGGGGTGCCGCTGCCCCGCCACTCACCAGCTATGGCTGCCGGTGAAATAACCACGAGGATGAACATCGCAAGCACCGGAACCAGACT
>DAOURL010000169.1 GCA_030625165.1 Methanosarcinales archaeon
TCCTTGTAGTAGATGATCGCCCGCACCTTGCTGACCTGCTTCACACTCCCAAGATCGAACTGTATCCAGCACGGTGGACCGTCGTACCTCGTTGTGAACCAGCGGGTTGCTGTGTTGTCATCGATCGCTTTTGTTGGAGCATACGTGCTGCTGTAATACGATGATGCTGTTGCATCGACCGGGTTAACCCATGTGCCGGTCGTGGATCCGGTAACCGTGATCGCTACGCTGTCAGTTCCGGTTGCTCCGTCGTCATCGGTCACTGTGAGTGTTGCCGTGTACGTTCCTGCACTGTCGTAGGTGTGGGTTGGATTCTGCGATGTTGACCTTGCGCCATCGCCGAATGTCCAGATGTACGAGACGACCGTGCCATCGCTGTCAATCCCTGTGCCTGTGAACGCTACGTCAATCGGCGCAGTCCCACTCGTTGGGTTTGCAGATGCTCCTGCAATTGGTGGCTTGTTTACCGTTTCAGTAGCCGTGATCATTACAGTGTCAGTTCCGGTTGCCCCGTCGTCATCGGTCACTGTAAGTGTTGCCGTGTACGTTCCGGGACTGTTGTAGATGTGGGTTGGATTCTGCGATGTTGACCTTGCGCCATCGCCGAATGTCCATGCGTACGAGACGACCGTGCCATCGCTGTCGGTTCCGGTTCCTGTGAACGCTACGTCAATCGGCGCAGTCCCGCTTGCCTGGTTTGCAGATGCTCCTGCAACCGGTGGCTGGTTTGTCCCCTCGTGGACTATGCCGGTAACAGTATACGCATAGTTATACTTCTCGAGATTTCCGTACAGGACTCTCGCATAACCATTCTCACCCCAGCCTGACCCCCAACTGTTCTTGATGATCCAGCAACTGTTCGAATCGTCCCAGCCGACCAGTACCACAGCATGGTTTGCCCATCCGACGCCGTCAGTGGCTGTCCATGCCGGTTCGTAGACCCCTCCCCTATAGTAGAACCAGTCGTCTGGTGCCTTCAGCACGACAGACAGTGGACCATACTCCTGAAGAGCGGATTTGAATGCGTCTTTCGATGATGATACATATTTATAATTTTCAATCTTCCATGGATTCTCGTCCCAGCCAGAGCATGGCGTACATGCGCCGTTACTTCTGGTGTATGGGAAACAACTCTCCTCTGACACTCCCGTGTCCCTGACATACTTAAGTGCCCAGTCGGGCCATCCGCCGCCACAATCCCCAGCACTGCAGCAATCGGATACGAGATGCTGTTCTGATAGATCAATATCAAGGTTCGGATCGTTTGCATAGATGTTGATCGCCGCCTCGACAACACCGAGCGCGCTAAACGCCCAGCAGCTTCCACACGAACTCTGGCTCTTGACTGGCGTCATCCAGTCCTTGCCATCCTTGTTGCGCCAGTCGAATGATTCGGCATAAGTGACGCTCGCCTTCAAAGACGGTTGCACGAACTGCGCATCCCCCGGAACCTGACCTATTCTTGCGCCGCATAATTGCAGCTTCTCCTCTACCGTAAGTTCGGATACAGACGTTTCGCCTGCTGTCCAGTTACCCCCGTTTGCGTCTATTGCCTCCTGTATGGCATTCGTTCCCTCAAGTTCAACTTGCGATACGGACATACTAACAGGACCTGCCGAAACCGTGCAGATCATAGCCAATACTATAATCGATATCGCCAAGATGTTTACTAACCCGTGTTTGTACATTGTGGTTACCCCTTTTTTTGTTGATTTCGTCGGCATCATCGACATCCTCCACAGAGCCGACGCGCCAACCTCCAATGTGAACTTTTCACATTGTTATTATCATAATGAGATGTAATCGCATATAAACTTTGCGGAGGCGTGATGGTGCCAGGTTATTCTGGAGTCGAAGGTCTCCTGGTTTCTGATACGATGGTGTTTTATGGCGCTGTCTGGAAATCGGAGTGTTTTTACTGGAATTCCCGATTGTGCCGGTTTAAACAGAGCCCTGCAACCCGAATGCAGGCACTGCATAGTGATCCTGACACCGTTTTCTGGTCGGGGCGATGGTCGAATGATATAGTCCCGAAGCCCGCAGGAGGAAAAGAGATATAGTCAGTCGGATGAATGAAAACTCTACTTTGCGCGATAGTGAGGTGACAACATGAAGACGGTTCGCATCATCGTAACAGGTAGGGTGCAGGGCGTAGGATTCAGATACTTCACAGTAAGATGCGCAAACGATCTCGGTCTCTGTGGCTGGGTCAGAAACCTGCCAGACGGCAGCGTCGAGACCGCGATCCAGGGACAGGGCGAGAAGATCGAAGAGATGATCGGACTGCTCAGGCAAGGTCCCGGGTCTGCAAACGTCTCGGGTCTGGAGATTGAAGAAATCGAGTCTAAGTCTGAGGAACTGTCCGGATTTGCCATGAGGTTTTAGATGGATGCCAACCTGACCGGAAAATTGGAAAATATACGGGGATTTTCGATCATCAAGAGCGAAGAGAATCACGTACTGGTGGATATCAGTGATTTCGGGATGGACACGTCAGAACTGATCTGCCGCCTCTCTGAGCACGGGATTGAGGTGCATGAGTGCGGCAGGGGCTGTATCCGGATCGATGCGGAGTTCATGAACCAGAAACTGATCGATGTGATCAGCAGCGCGATATCCGAGTGGGGGCGGAATCTCGCCAGAAGAAACATTGAGGACGTGCTGAAGGGAGGAATACGTGTGGGCAGAAGAGATTGCGAATATTACCCATGTCATTTCGAGGGGCAGGACTGTACGTTCTGTTTCTGTCCGTTTTATCCGTGTAACGACAAGCGCACAGGCGGCAAGTATGTCGAAAGTTCGACCGGCAAAATGGTCTGGAGCTGCGTTGACTGCACAATCATACACGAGCCCGAGGTTGCGCAGGAGATACTTGTTGCGCTGATGGCGCTCAAACCCGGGGAGGATATGCGATCCGTGTTTGAGAGTGTGGTCGTAAAGCACCTGCTATAGACGTGTCGGTGTGAAATTGCGTGGCTGTTAAACCCAAAACCCAAAAGTACCCGCCGCACCAATAACCCTTGCAACCATGACCCCCATAGAAGCAGAAGCAAAATACATCCAGCCCACATACACCCGCCAGCCCATCACCCTGACCCGCGGCAGCGGTGCCCGGGTCTGGGACGCGGAAGGCAACGAGTACATCGACTGCATTGCAGGAGTCGCTGTGAACGTCTGCGGGCACTGCCACCCAAAGATCGTCGAAGCGATCCGGACGCAAGCAGAGACGCTTATACACACCTCGAACCTCTACTACACCGAGCCGCAGATAAAACTCGCAGAGGAGCTCACTGACCTGACCGGACTCGACCGCATCTTCTTCTGTAACTCCGGGACTGAAGCTGTTGAGGCTGCCATGAAACTTGCGCGCCGTAGCACAGGGAAAACCGATTTCATCGCAAGCGAGAACTCTTTTCACGGAAGGACGCTTGGAGCGCTCAGTCTCACGCACACAGAGAAATACCGAAAACCCTTCGAGCCGCTCATCCCGGGCGTCACATTCGTGAAATACGACGATGCGGCAGCGATCAGTGAAGCGATCACGCCGGATACGGCAGCCGTAGTCCTCGAAGCGGTTCAGGGAGAGGGCGGAATCCACATCGCATCCACCGAGTATCTCCGCGAGGTGCGGGAGATCTGCGACTCAAACGAGGTCCTGCTGATCCTCGACGAGGTCCAGACCGGGTTTGGGAGAACCGGCGCATGGTTTGCTTACGAGCATTATGGGATCGTGCCTGACATCATGACCATGGCAAAGGCACTCGGCAGCGGATTTCCGATCGGTGCGATGGCGTCGCGCGAGGATCTCAAGTTCGAGCGCGGCGAACACGGCGCAACATTCGCGGGAAGTCCGCTCGCATGTGCAGCCGCGCTTGCAACGATCTCTGTTATCAAGGATGAGGGGCTCGTGGAGCGGTCAAGGACGCTTGGCGCCCATCTACGGGCGGGGTTGCAATCGATTGAGTCGCTCGCCGGAAACAGGGTGCGAGAGGTGCGCGGTATCGGGCTTATGGTCGGGATCGACTTCGAGACAGGGTGTGGTGACCTGGTGAATAGGGCAAGAGAACGCGGCGTACTCCTCAACTGCACTGCTGATACTGTGCTCCGGTTCCTGCCGCCGCTTGTGATCACGGAAAGCGAGATCGACCGGGTTATGGCTGTGGTTGGGCAGCTTTGAGTTTCGCCTCCCGAATAAACTCGGGGGCATCC
>DAOURL010000058.1 GCA_030625165.1 Methanosarcinales archaeon
GAAGAACTGTTATTGGCGACCCCATTGAATATATGAAACTTAATAGAATCTATAATGACCTGAATCTGCAATATACGGAGTTACAAAGACGAGAAGATAAATTGGGTGTGGCGTGTCGTTGGGGATCGTTGGGTGTTGTTACGAATGTTGAAGTTTATTGGTGATGAGGACTGTTTATGAGCTATATCACCAGGATATCCCCGATACCCGTTTAATCGCAGCTAATAATCTTCTACGGAATAATTTCACTCGAAACATAAAAATCGTTCTCTTCCAGACCTTTCCACTTAATGCCGCTCTCCGGTTCAGCAACCTCTTGAGCATAAGATCGTATTCACACACGATTTTACCGCCTTTTCCTATGATTGTTATTCTCAAGAGATGTTGATCGATATTGGGCTTCTCTTTGTGTTTCAGGTAGCTCCAGATCTCAGAAAACTTCCTATCGATGTCCTTAAAAGCGATTGTAGCGTGAAACGAGAATCTTTCCCGCGTGTCCCACTCCTTGAGTCTGGCATACCTCATCAATCTCTTTGATAGTTCCCATCGCAGTTCCTCAAGTTCCTTTGAGGGTTCGATATCGGCGTAAATGACTTTACCTCCGGGGTTATTGAAATATCCAAACCCTATTAGTTTGAAATTCACAAGATTGTACTTTTTGGCGACACTTTCCACGTCCATAATTACTCTTTTTATCTCTCTCGTCTCAAAAGGACCTATCAATGTAATATGCGGAACAGGTCTCCTTCTTGTTACGCCTTTAACACGAAATTTTCTTGCAACATCAAAGATTGACCTTTTGAGATATTTCCTGGCGTATCCCTGAAATCTAAATTCTATAAGGTACTGTGGCATTTTATCTGTTGTTCTACGGTATCCCTCGAGACCTAATCTTCAAGTATCTTCCTGTACAGATTTGCATCCATTCGGAATCCATGTTCTATAAGCTCATCCAGCACATCCGATAGGTTCTCGACTCTGCCTTTCCGGTGCATCACCTTCAGAAACCCCAGTGTCCCCATTACGTTGATCTCGTACATCATTGCGGCTCTTCTTCCTGCAAGGTCGTCTACCAGAAGTAAATCCGCATTCTGTTCACTGGCAAGGATTATTGCTTCTCGTTCGCCCACATCCAGTGATGGCAAGAGAAATAGAGACTCTGTATTCTCAATTGGCACCACTTTGATCCAGTCTGCATATTTTACCTCATCAGATCCTTTCAAATCGTTTGCTGTGACTTCCTGATACACGGCTTCTGGTATCAGCACCTCACCAAATTCAATTCTTAAAATATCTAGCAATTCAAGAGCAGATAAGAAAATTAAAGGTGAAGAATCACTGGTTACCTTCATTCTAATATACCGAGCCTCTTCGCGGTCTCCATATCCTCTTCCAGTTCTTGGGCTCCATAGTTCAGAGGTATGTTTGAATCCTTCATGATCCCCATCATCTCCATCCGAGTCATTCCGAGCAATGCTGCCATCCTCCCGAGGGATATCTTGCCCTCTCTGTACAATTCCAGCAGAAAATTCTTCTTTACAAAATATCCTATACGGTTTTTATAAACACCTTGTGAATACAAAATGTCACTTGGGAGTTCTATCTCGGTTTTGATCGTTTTCACTTCTGTTAACATTGTTAGGAGGTTTGTTTGAGCTCTATTCATCATAAGCATTTGCTTCCTTTGGGCAGTCGCCTTCCGCAATCGTGATCTTCGGAAAACCAGCCCCCGCCGCCAGAAAAGACCTGCAACCCCAGACGCATCTACAGAAACCCCACTAAAACTAAACGCACCTCCCTACACCCACCGCTGCAAACATCGCGAGAGTCGCAGCCACTATTACCGAAAGCATGCGAGTCATGCCGCCGCCCGACCACCTGGTCCCCCATGACCTGCACCTGCCACAAACCCAACGTCGCACCCGGCGCCGTGCCCGCGAACCAGCGCGCAATCAGACAACCCTCGCGGCAATCGCCACCACCAAGCCCCGGACCGAGACCCGCACCCGACCAGCAGACCCGAGTGCCCGTGCCCGCGCAAGCAGGTACCACTGCTCTATTGCCCTGCGTCGAGCTAATATCAGATTTCATGCATTGTTGCATGATGCGCTCCGGTTCAAAATTGCTAAAGCAAGGATTAAGAAGATCATCCATGAAACTCAAGTACAGGAGATGAGTATAAATGATTGAAGTTAAAGTCAATGGTGGTGAGGCTATATGAAAATAGAAGATGTCGTTTCAACACTGAAAAAATTTAATTTTGTTCACTCAATCATCTTTTTCGGCTCAAGGGCTATAGGAAATGGAAGAAAAGAGAGCGATTTCGATTTATGCATTATATCAAAGCCGGATATGGATATTGGTTTAAAGGAGAGAATATCTCTTGAAAATTCGGTACCAGGGAACATAGATATTTCGCTGCTTAATGAACTGCCTGTAAATATCCGCAAAAGGGTTTTTCTTGAAGGGAAGGTGCTTTACACCGAAGATCTTTACTACGTCTTGACCCTCGCAAAGGAGGCAGAGATAGAGTACACAAGGTATGGAAGTATGAGAATGGACTATCATAAAGCCGTTATGAGACGGATAAGTGCAAGACTCGGGTGATTAATTTGGATATCGAAAGGATAATTGATAAAATGGACGATCTGGAAAAATGCCTGAGAGAACTCGATGAATACCTTCCAGAGGGCGTGGAGGAGTATTTGAGAAGTGGGATGAGGAGAAGGGCGTGTGAGAGGGCATTCCAGTTAGCAGGTGAGAATCTACTGGATATCTGCAACATGATCATATCGGATGAAGGGTTAGGAATGCCGCTTGATAGTAGGGACACAGTACGAAAGATTGCCAGTCACCATGTGATATCAGAATCCCTTGGATTACGGCTTGAGGAACTGATCGGGTTTAGAAATCTGCTCGTACATCAATACGGCAGGGTGGATGACTCCAGAGCATATAAGCAGCTGTATAGTGAGTCAGGGGATTTTTACGAATTTCTTGAAGAGATTGAGAGATTCATCACTTCAAAAAGAGACGGATCCGGTGAATATCGAACAAACTGAGTGCTGACCGGGTCAGCAATTCTCGGCTATGCTATCATACCATCGCTCGCATCTCAATCGTATCCACATCACCTGTAGCATCCACCGCCGTATTCCGCGATCTTCGGAAAACCAGCCCCACCGCCAGAAAAGACCTGCGACCCCCGACACATCTACAGCCCCCCCCACTAAAACTAAACCCCCCTCCCTCCACCTTTACGCGCCCGTCTCGCACGCATAGCGTCCCTTCCACGCTCTTTTCGCGCCTCTATCGCACGCTCCCCGATCCGATCACGGTCCACCGTGTACAGTTCGAAGGTCGGGATGATCGCCCTGATCACCGGCACATCGATCCAGGGCTGGGAGATGTCAACGATGATCACGTGCTCGGCTGCACCACAGAGTCGCAGCCGCTCTACGATTGTCCGGATGCTTCCTGCAGGCGTATCCGACAAGAGATCAGGAATCTCCGGAAGTGTGGTGGTCTCGCCATCCTCATACCAGAATTTATTCATCCGCTTCATCCGGTCGTACCCGGCGCCCACAACGAAACCGCTTCGCCTCTGCACATCCTCTCGCGCACCTGAGATCTGCGCCAGCCGAAACTGCGCAGCTTCAGTAAGCGCACGGAATATTGCGTGTTCAGCGCTCAGGTGCGCACCCGCGCCCATCACAAGCATCGTCGGATCCTTAGTTTTAATATCGTCGAGCGCGGCAACCACGACCGGAATCCCTGTTATCGATGGCAGGAGCCACAGTTTCACAGGAATGCCCGCGCTCTCGAACTTGTTCTTGAGATCGTACACCTCACCATCATCTTCCTGCAAGATGATCTCCGTTCCAACGTTTCTGGAATATTCTGCGATGCTTATGGCGTCTCGCTCGATCACCTCAAGCAGTCCGTGCACGATCGCCTCTTCGATCGTATTTCCTGATGCAAGTCCGCTTGTGTTGCTGCGGAACAGGAACATTCCGCGGATATAGGGATGATAGATGGCATTTGCAGGCACAAGCACCTCACAGTCATTCAGAATGTCCCACCCGCTCATCCATTCGATTCTCGTCCCTGGAGTGATCGGTTCCGGGAGAAGCAGCGTTTCAGGGTCGATCGCGTTCACACCTTCGAGATCTTCATAAGTTTTGATAACTCGATCCGTGTCAACCGGTTTATCCCTAAAATCGACATTTGTTTCCGGTATCTCGGCAAAACATCGTTCAACAGATTCCATTATCGCGGATATCCTCGCCTGAATCTCGGTTGCGCCTTTGCCCGAGTATACCGATATCGCGCCCAGCCCCGCGCTCGGTCTGGTCGCGGCAACCACAGGAACCCCGACACGATCAAGATGCGTTATATCCTTAAGTTCGGTTACCCCGATGTCAGAAAAGATGTTTTCGATATTGGAAAGTGTTGTCTCGTAATCGAATACCCGCTGGGTGTCTGGCTGGTATTTGATCTTCGGGTTGATCTCGATTCGCATGGGGTCTCTTTTCGCTGAAGTCATTTATAGTCTCCGCGGGAGAAGACTCCGCTACTTGAGCGGAGATGAATCCCGCACCAAAACCTTTAGATACATCTGGGTTGAGTCTGGTTTGTCTCGCAAGGCTGAAAGTGCTGGCGAGATATTTGAGAAACCGTATGTACGCACGGACTGTGCGGAATTTAAGCCTGTGGAGATACGCCGTTGGGCGTCCTGTGAAACAGGAAGCCCCGTTGCTTGCAGCGGGGAGGAAGTCACTAATCAGACCCCTCGTATAGGGGCGGTCATGTCATGGGGTGGTGTAACTTTACAACACCTCCCGCACCAGAAACCAATCCGCGAACTTCTCAAAGGATTTTCCCCTGTGGGATACCTTGTTTTTCGCATCACCCATCGATGCAAGCGTGACGCCATCGATCTCGAAGATCGGATCGTACCCAAAGCCACCCTCGCCTTCTGGCTGGTACGCGATTCGTCCGGTGACCGCGCCTTCGAAGGTGACCGCGTCCAGCCCTGGCTCGCAATACCCGATAACCGACCTGAACGTGGCTCTCCGGTCACCGAGGTCTTGCATCAGCGATAAGATGCCCGCGTTACCGACGGTGTCCTGGACATACGCGGCATAAGGTCCTGGAAACCCGTGCAGCGCATCGATATAGAATCCGGTATCCTCGACGATCACAGCAGAGCCCAGCCGATTCGCAGCATTCTCTGCCCCATACGCAGCAACTGCCGCAACATCGTCCTCCTGCAGTTCAGGGTAGCCGCAATCGTTCTGCACGATCTCAATTCCAAGCGGCACACAGATTGCGACCGCTTCCTCGACCTTGTGACTGTTTCCGGTTACGAACGTGATGATCATCTCAGACTCGCGGCATAAGCATCGATCGTCTTATCGATATCCTCTTTCGTGTGCGCAATGCTTAAGAAATTGGTTTCAAACTGCGATGGAGGTAGGAAAACCCCTTTCCCGAGCATCCGGTGGAAGAAGCGCAGATATTCATCTTTGTCGCACGTGAGGGCATCCTGATAGTTACGCGGTGTGCTTCCGAAGAATATCTTAAACATGCTCGCAATCCCTGAGACCGCGTACGGAAGTTTGAGGTCAGATACGAGATCCTGAAGTGCGCCGCGGAGTTTATCGCCTTCTGCATTCAGTCTGGCATGCACATTCTCTGATTCGAGCACATTCAGCACGGCAAGCCCTGCTGCTATCGAGACCGGGTTTCCGCTGAACGTTCCTGCCTGATAGACGCCGCCGGAAGGAGATATCATTTCCATGATCTCCTTTCTGCCGCCGAAAACGCCGATCGGGAATCCTCCGCCGATGATCTTCCCAAGCGTCGTCATGTCAGGAACGACACCAAAGTATTCTTGTGCGCCGCCAAGTGAAAGTCGGAATCCAGTGATGACCTCATCAAAGATCAGGAGCACGTCATTCTCCTCTGTGACACTGCGCACGTCCTTGAGATAGCCCTGATCCGGCAGGATCGGTCCGATGTTTCCGAGCACCGGTTCAAGGATCACGGCTGCCAGATCGGCACGATTCGCTTCGATCATGTCGGTCATCGCCTCGATATCGTTGTACTGCACCTGAAGCGTGTGTTTCGTGAAATCAGGTGGTATCCCGAGCGAATCCGGAGTTCCCTGCGTGGTCGCTCCTGATCCTGCCTTTACGAGAACCGCATCGTGTGCGCCATGAAACCCGCCCTCGATCTTTAGGAACTTGTTCCTCCCGGTGTATCCGCGTGCGGCACGAAGCGCGCTCATGGTCGCCTCTGTCCCGGATGATATGAACCGCAGCATATCGATACTCGGATAGATGGATACGATCTTTGTTGCAAGCCGTACCTCTGCCTCGATCGGGGTGCCGTAGAGCCAGCCGCGACTTAGCTGGTCTGTGACCGCGTCCTTGATTGCCGGATGCGCATGTCCGAGAATCAGCGGACCGTACCCCATGCAGTAATCGATGTACCGGTTCCCATCGGCGTCTGTGATCGTGCAACCTTCCGCTGATGCTGTGTAGAACGGATATGGCTTTATCGCACGTACCGGGGAGCTGACTCCTCCGGGAATTACAGTCTTTGCCTGCTCATAGATTTTTTCTGATTGTGTGGTCATGAATATGCCTCGTTATAGTTTATGGGGTGTTAGATGGTGTTAGATATCTCAGCCACCTTCTGCGGTAATATTCCAGAGGATTCCAATCCTCCACTGTCATCTCTTTCACCTTGTTGAGAATCAATGCAGGAATACTTAAATTTATAGCAGCCCTGCAAGTTATTCTTGCTGTGTGCTTGCTATGTGCTTGCCGTATGCTTGGTGGTGTGGGTTCGGAGGTACTGAAATCATCGATATCTTTAAGCAATTTCCGATCTAACATGCCGCCCATCAGGGGCATTTAATAGGAGATCTACGATGAAACAACTGAAAACTCCACTGGTGGTGTTGAACTTCAAAACATATATCGAGGCAACCGGCAAAAACGCGGTTCGCCTCGCCGAGATGTGCAGCGACGTCAGCAGGGATGCAGGCATCACGATCATAGCTGTGCCGCAACCCTCAGACATCCGCCCGGTAGCAGAGACCGGCATCCCGGTATTTGCGCAGCACATCGACGGCGCCTCCGCAGGTGGCAGTACGGGGCACGTGCTTGCAGAAGCTGTGCGCGATGCAGGCGCGATCGGGACACTGATCAATCACTCAGAGCGGAGGCTCACACTCGCCGAGATCGACGCTGCAATCCAGGCGGCACGCCGCACCGGCATTGCAACGATCGTGTGCAGCAACAACATCGCAACCACGAAAGCAGCCGCGGCATTAAAGCCGGATTTTGTCGCGATCGAACCGCCAGAATTGATCGGTACTGGAATACCTGTTTCAACGGCTGATCCCGGGATCGTTTCAGGTGCGGTGGATGCTGCTCTGGGAATTGATCCCGACGTCCCGGTGCTCTGCGGCGCTGGCATCTCAAAAGGTGAGGATATGGCGGCAGCGCTAAAACTTGGCGCGGAGGGCGTGCTGCTCGCATCCGGGATCGTGCGTGCGCCCGACCCGAAGGCAGCGCTTATGGATCTGGTATCCGGAATCTGAGCGATGGGGACGCGTGTAGCGATCACGGGTAAGCCCGGGGTCGGGAAGACGACGGTCTGCAGGGCTGTGGTCAATCGGCTGGGCAGAAGCGCCGGCGGCATGGTCTGCTCTGACATCACAGAAGGGGATGGAGAGGGAGGAGATAGCAGGGGCAGGCGGGTCGGATTCGAACTACTCGATCTGCAGACCGGCGTAAAGGGCGTGCTTGCCCACATCCGGGGAGATGGACCCCGGGTCGGGAAGTATCATGTCAATCTGCATGATCTGGACCGGATCGGGGTAAGCGCGATCTTGAGTGCGGTTGGTACGGACCTGATCGTGATCGATGAGATCGCGCCGATGGAACTTACGTCGCAGAGGTTTATTCGGGCAGTGGAAGAGGCACTGGCGTCTGATACGGATATGCTTGTCGTGCTTCACCAGCGATCGGGTCATCCTCTGGCAGAGCGGATCAGGGCAGAGTTCGATCTGATCGCGGTGACGAAGGATAACAGGGACGTGATTGCGGGTGAGATTGCTGGGCGATTCGAGCCCATCTAAACGGGGTTGGAGGAGCTACTGCTATTGTTTTTGGGGGTGAATTGGGAGGATTTCAGGTTTCTTTGAAAGCCAAGTTGAACCTGTGGATCTGTACGGCATGTAAGGGAATCATCGAGGGACGTGGGGGGCATCAGGGTTGGGAGCGAGGTTGGGAATGGAAGTCTGTTTTTGGTTGTGCTGGGCGATCCTGCATTTCATCATAAAACCCTTCGATTAATCGAAATGTTTAAGTACTATTGCTTACACCTATAACATCAGACCAGTCGATCAATCGACAAGTCTGAACAAAAGGAGGTAAACAACATGAACAACCACAGCCCCCACAACCACACCGAACCGCGGCAGGATGAAACTCCAGCCGTGGAGATCAGAGACGTCAGAAAGAGCTACTACATCGGAAAGATGGAGGTTCCGATACTCCATGGCATCGATCTCGCAATCCGACGTGGCGAGTTTCTCGCGATCATGGGACCATCGGGCTCGGGAAAGAGCACTCTTGCGAACCTGATCGGCTGCCGTGATCAGCCCACCGAAGGAGAGATCCGCGTTCTCGGAAATGCCGTGAACAAACTCTCTAACGATGAACTCGCGCATCTTCGCGGCGAGATCGGTTTTGTATTCCAGACCTCCGATCTCGTGTCCGGGATGAGCGCCTTTCAGAATGTCGAACTTCCAGCGATTGGGTGCCAAAAACACGGCTACAATCCAAGGAAGCGCGCGAAGGAACTCTTAGAACTCGTCGGACTTGCAGGTCGCATGCATCACAAGCCGACACAACTATCAGGCGGGCAGCGCCAGCGTGTTGCGATCGCAAGAGCGCTCGTAAATGACCCATCGATCATTCTCGCGGACGAGCCCACTGCAAGTCTCGACGCCAGAACCGGAGCGGAGATCATGAGTATCTTCAAGAATCTGAACAGGGATGGGCGCACCATCATCATGATCACGCATGATCCAGCGATCGCATCTCATGCTGACCGGATCATGCACGTAAAGGACGGGCTGCTGGTAAACGGGAACATGAACACCTGAGGTGTGCAGCATGAACAACCACAACAACCACAACAACGGCGAACCGCGGCAGGATGAAAATCCATTCGGTGGTATCATCCAGAGGGCGTTACTGCATCAGCAGAATGGAAGTGCCGATGCTACGCGGCAGCGATCTGTCGGTTCAGAGTACCGAGTTACTCTTGATCATGGGACTATCCGGCTCGGACCGGAATGTGGATGCAATCTGCGAAGCAGCGACGGAGTCGTGACGGAGTCAGCAAAGGTATATGCCAGTATCACCCCAGGCAATGCGCCTGCAAAGACATACGCCATGATGAACAGGGGGCAAGATCATGAAGATCTTTGAGTGCCTGAACAGAGATGAGCGCACCATCATCAAGATCATGCATGATCGGGAGATCGTGTCCAACGCTGTCCGGATTGCGCGTGTGAAGGGCGGACTGCTGGTAAATGAGAATATGAACACCTGAGGTGAGCAGCATGAACAGCAGAAAACCATTGAAATTCATCCAGCGGCGAAAGTTGAGATCGCTGGTGGATGTCTTGAGCACAGCACCAGATATGGGACCTGATCACAACCGAGCGTCAACGATATCAAAAATCAGGAGGGCGTACGCATGAACGACCAGAGCTACAACGAACCGCGGCTGGACGAGACTCCCGCCGTGGATATCATAAACGTCAGTTACTGCATCAGCAGAATGGAAGTGCCGATACGGCGCGGCATAGGTCCGTCATTCCGGAGTGCCGGATCACTGCCCGAGTACGGATCAATCCGGATCGGGCAAGAGCACGATGAGTACCAGGAGATGAGGTCATGAAGAAATCTGAAATCTTAGAACACAAGGATTGCAAAGAGATTAATAAAATAGAATTGTCAAGAGAACTGACAGTTATATTAACAGGTATGGGAATATTATCACTGTTCCTATTTGGATGCTTCTTCAAGCTTGTATCTACATCAATAAGTCAAAATGCAGGTGATTTTGAAGGGACGCCGGTTGCAATTTTAATAACCATATCTACCGTTGTATTTACAATGTTATTCCATGAATTTATCCATGGAATTGCTATTTCGATGTATGGAGGTAAACCCAGATATGGCGCAGGAGTTGCCCATTATATACTTCCTTATCTTTATACCACTACAGGAACAATCTTTCGTAGGAATCAGTTTATTATTATTCTGATAGCACCGTTGATACTGATTTCTGTACTCGGTGTTATTTCCATGATTGCCTTCCCCGCAATCGCCCATTGGTTCATTATTCCGCTCACGATGAATGCCGCTGGAGCAATTGGGGATTTGTGGATGACAGTCTCAATAGTAAGATATCCCAAACATATATTATTAGCCGACGATCACTCAGGGCTGACAATTTATGGTAAAAGCACGGATAAAGTCGTGAATACTTCGCCGAAAGGTTTTATCAGTGACTTTTTCATAGGATTTTTAATTGGGATCTCTTCTCTAATTGTTTTATTAGCACCCCTTACCATAATTTTACATGCTTTAAACGTGGATTCATTCGTGTTTGGAATCGGGAATAGCTATTTTACAGTTTTTGAATATTCGAGTGGAGAAGGAGGTTTCGGAATTTCCATAAATCCCCTGCAAATGTTACTATTTAGCGGCGTTATGGGGCTGATTTATGGCTTAGCCAGATCTGGCAAATCTGCTAAACCGGAGAAATCGATTGATCAACCAGTCTAAACAAAACGAGGTAAACAACATGAACAACCACACCCCCACCAAAGCGAACCGCGGCTGGATGAAAATCCGGAGACGTTGCGATCACGAACATCAGGAAGAGTTACCGCATCGGCGGATTTGAAGTGTCGATACACTCAAGTGGTATCGAGCATACCACCCGGAGTGGATTTGCATTTCAGGAAAGATGCGAAGATACTTTTCGAGTCTCGGGTATCAATTCCTGACGAAACAAGAGTTTAACATTTAAGGAGGAACGAAAGATGAAAACGCTACTAATATCGGTCCTGATAGTCGCTGCATTGCTGGCGTCCGCTTGCATCAGCAACGAAAGCGCTCCAACAGAAGAACCGACCGAGAATATAAGTCAGATAGACGCCACCCCATTCATCCCGCGCGAGGTATTCTTCGGCAATCCTGATAGGATCACACCCAATCTAAGCCCGGACGGGACCCGGATCAGTTATCTTGCCCCTGTGGACGGTGTGATGAACGTCTGGGTGGGACCTGCTGATGACCCGGATTCCGCCGAGCCGGTCACAAACGACATCGACCGCGGCATACGCATGTATTTGTGGGCTTACACAAACGAGCACATCCTGTATCTCCAGGACCGGGCTGGTGATCAGAACTGGCGGATATACAGTGTGAACCTAAAGACCGGCGAGACCACCGATTTGACCCCACTTGAGGGCGCACAAGCCAAAATCCAGGCGGTCAGCCATAAGCTCCCCGAAGAGATATTAATCGCCATCAATGACCGTGACCCTACACTTTACGACATCCATCGGCTCAACATCACAACCGGCGAGAGGAGTCTTGTCATGGAGAACGAGGGTTTTCTGAGATTCACAACCGATGATGACTATAACGTCCGCTTCGCGGAGAGATTCACATCCGACGGCGGGAAAGAGATACTCAAGGCGACCGAAGATGGTGGCTGGGAGCCGTTTATGGAGATCGCGATGGAGGATTCGGCTACAACAGTCTTTGCCGGGTTTGATAAGACCGGTACGATCCTGCACATGACCGATAGTCGCAACCGTAACACTGTAGCGTTCTCCACACTGGACATCACAACCGGCGAGCAGACCTTGATTGCAGAGGACTCGCGTGCTGATGTAAGTGACAGCATGATCCATCCGACTGAAAAGACCATCCAGGCAGTCGCTTTCACTTACGAGCGCAAGCACTGGCAGATCATTGACGAGTCCATCGCTAGTGACCTTGCCTACCTGAAAACGGTTGCTGATGGCGATTTCGAGGTTGTGAGCCGAACACTGGATGATAACTACTGGATGGTCGCCTACGAGGTGGATGACGGTCCGGTGCGGTACTACAGCTATGACCGTGAAGAAAATCAAGCAGAGTTCCTGTTCACGCATAAGAAGGAACTGGAGGATCTGCAGCTGGCAAAAATGCATCCGGCAGTCATCAAATCGCGTGATGGTCTGGACCTGGTCAGTTACTACACGCTGCCAGTGGGGAGCGACAGTGATTCAAATGGGCGTCCGGATGAGCCATTGCCGATGGTGTTGCTCGTCCACGGCGGACCGTGGGGGCGCGACAAATGGGAATATAACCCATGGACTCAGTGGCTGGCTAACCGCGGCTATGCTGTTTTGAGCGTCAACTTCCGCGCCTCCAGGGGATTTGGCAAAGCGTTTATCAACGCAGGCAATCTGGAGTGGGGCGGTAAGATGAACGATGACCTCATCGACGGTGTCAATTGGACGGTTCAGACGGGTATAGCGGACCCGGATTAGGTGGCGATCATGGGCGGAAGCTACGGCGGATACGCAACACTCTGGGGTATGACGAATACGCCAGATACGTTTGCCTGCGGCGTAGACCTCGTAGGTATATCGAACCTGACATCATTCATCGAATTAATGCCGCCGTACATTAAGCAGGATTCCATGGAGCTCATTGCAACACGCATTGGC
>DAOURL010000093.1 GCA_030625165.1 Methanosarcinales archaeon
GATCAGGACGTTTACGGACTACACGAAGAGGGGGGAGCGGGGGCTTGTACTTCGCGGTGGCATGGAGCAGAAGTGTGCGCTTCTCAAGTATATACCAGGAGCAAGCCCTGAACTTCTCAGGTTCTGCAGTTTTTCAGGATACCGGGGGATCGTTATCGAGGGCACCGGGCTTGGGCATGTCGCTTCCGACTGGATCGAATTAATCGAGTACGCGGCATCAGGCGGCATCCCTGTCGTGATCACGTCCCAGTGCCTGAACGGGAGGATATGCGACCGGGTCTATGACACCGGACGGGATATGCTCAACGCAGGCGCTATCGAGGCAGAGGATATGTTGCCAGAGGTTGCACTCGTGAAACTGATGTGGTCGCTCGGGCAGGGGTGGGAGTATGATGAGGTCTGTGCGAAGATGACCGAGAACATCGCCGGCGAGATCAGTGGGAGTTCTGGGTACGGCTATGGCAGCGGAGCTGCGGATGGGGATATCAAGCCATCCGTGGACGCTTGATCAGCGGATCAGATCGCTCAGACTGAGACCGGTAACGCCTATCGCAATCAGGACTATTGAAAAGATCTTCAAGGCATTTGCGGGTTCTTTGAAGTACAGGATTCCGATGATGCTCACGATCACAATCCCTGACCCAACCCACACAGCGTAGGCGAAACTGAGGTCAAATGTCTTTAAGGCAAATATAAATATAGTAAATGCGATTCCCCAGAAGACGAAGGTGAGAATAGAGGGAACAAGGTTCGAGAAGCCATCGGAGAGCTTCATACAGGTGGTGCCGCAGACCTCCATGATGATTCCTACTACGAGAAGTAACCATTGCATCGTTTATTATAGTCTCTAAATTGTTAATATGTTCTTCTGTCAGACCCAGAAGCGCAAAGATATTAAGGCATCGGCGACTTTGATTCTTGTATGTACGCAAAGAGACTCACAGCGCTTCCGCCCTATCTTTTCGCGGCGATCGATGAAGCAAAAGAAAATGCGACCAAGCAAGGGGTCGATGTCATCGATCTCGGTGTCGGCGATCCTGACCTGCCGCCGCCAGCCCACATCATCGATGCGTTATGTGCGTCCGCGCACGACCCAAAGCGGCATCAGTATCCTTCGTACACAGGAATGCTGACATTTCGTGGGGCAGCAGCCGAATGGTACAAAAAGACGTTTAATATCACGCTTGACCCGGTAAGCGAGGTACTTACACTCATCGGATCGAAGGAAGGGCTTGCGCACATCCCGCTTGCGTTCGTAAACCCGGGCGATGTCGTGCTTGTGCCGGATCCGGCATACCCGGTCTACAAGATCGGGACGCTCTTTGCAGGCGGCGTGCCCTACACTATGCCGCTTCTCGCAGAAGCCGGTTTCCTGCCTGATCTGGACGCAATACCTGCCGATGTCGCGGATAAAGCCAAACTGATCTTTCTCAATTATCCGAACAACCCGACTGCAGCAGTCGCTGATCTCTCATTTTTTAAGGAGGTGGCAGATTTCGCAAGCGAACACGACATAATCGTTGTGCACGACAATCCGTACTCTGAGATCACATTCGGCAAGTACCGGGCTCCGAGTCTCTTATCAGCGCCGGGAGCGATGGATGTCGGGATCGAGATGCACTCGCTATCAAAGACCTACAACATGACCGGCTGGCGCATCGGTTTTGCTGTCGGGAATCCTGAAATCATCTCCGGGCTCGGCACTGTCAAGACAAACATCGATTCAGGGGTATTTGAGCCCGTCCAGGAGGCGGCAATCACTGCACTCACAGGACCACAGGATTGTATCAGCGATATGCGCAAGATATACACGGAACGGAGAGACCTGATGATTGCAGGACTACGTACGCTTGGAATCGATGCCACACCGCCAGAGGCAACGTTCTATATCTGGACGCCAGTGCCTGATGGCTACACCTCACTCACGTTCTCTGCGATGCTTCTTGAGAAGATCGGGATCGTGGCAACGCCAGGAGTCGGATTCGGGGAGTACGGCGAAGGTTATGTCAGGTTCTCGCTGACGAGCTCCACCGATCGGATAGCAGAAGCAGTCGACCGGATGCACGGTATGTAGTCCTCTGCGTTCTCCGCGTGCTCTGCGGTAAAATTTAAGGACATAGTGATTTCTATAAAATTCGGGCAGTTCCGCGATATAGCAACGTCCCGACCGGGACTCGAACCCGGGTCCATCGCTCCGGAGGCGATGAGGATATCCGCTACCCTATCGAGACTTTTTTGTATGTTTGTGGGATCGGTGCAGATAAGGGTTGTGGCTTTTGGGGTTCGTCTGCGAACTTCGAACCCCCTGACAGTCTCACCGTCTACCGGTAATCCCCCGTACATACAGCCGCGCCCAGATAAACGCTACCGCAGAACCGATGACGTTTGCAGCAACGAGACCCCACCAGATCCCGGTAAGCCCCATACCAAAGTTAAACGCGAAGAGAGCTGCAAATATTGGGCTCAGGATAAGTGTACGCAGGATCGTGACAAAGAGCGCGTTCATCCCCTTCCCGGTCCCCTGAAAGAGCGAGGAAGAGAGCATCCCAAACGGCACGCCCACATAGAAGAGACTCACGATCCTTAAGAAGATGATTAGATCGGGTGCGATATGTGCTGCGCTCTCGGACTGTGTGAACATAGCAGCTATCTGGGGGGCGAAGATGAAGGTTGCCACCGCTATCGCCGCTTCTATCAACACGCCGATCTTTGTTGCATAGAGATGAGCGATGTTCACCTTATCACAGGAGCGTGCCCCAAAAGCAGCCCCTGTTACCGAGACGACCGCTGTTGCGATACCGATTAAGGGCAGTGTCGCAATCGATACCACCCGCCATCCTGTGGTGTAGACCGCAACCCCCACGATGCTGCCCACCGCTACCACCATGACGTTCATTATCACCATTGTAAGCGACATTGAGAGTTGCGTTACAGAAGCCGGAATGCCTACCTTAAAGATATCCCGGAGAATCGCCCTATCAAACCTGAAACCGCTGAATTTGAATGATACGTACGTGTCCTTCTTAAAAAGCAGCCAGTTTACCATGACCGCAGACGAGACTGCCAGTGATACGAGTGTAGCATACGCAGCACCCGCTATGCCCATGTCGAGAGTGTAGATGAAGATCGGATCCAGTATAATATTGAGACCTGCGCCCAGCATCATGACATACATAGCTCGCTTGACATCGCCCTCAGCCCGCAGTATAGCGCTTGCGACACTTGTTATGAATATGAAGATACTGCCTGCGAAGACGATCCTGCCATACGAGACCGCCATCCCTGTCGCACTTCCAGCACCGATCAGGGCGAACAAGTCCTCGGCAAAGACAAAGAGCGGGATCGTGAAGAGAACCGCAAGCAAGAGCATCATGACAATCGTGTGAACCGCCACGTTGTCTGCACCATCCTTATCCCTGGCTCCGATCCTTCTGGATATGGCAGACCCGCCGCCAACACCGAGTCCGTTGGAGAGTGCCATCGCTGCAAAGAAGAACGGGAAGACGAATCCGATCGCAGCGAGAGCATCAGCGCCGAGACCTGAGACCCAGATCGCATCAACGAGATTGTAGATCGTCTGCGCTGACATGGCTACGATCATCGGCAGCGACAGTTTTAGGATGGCTTTTTTAGGATCGCCGAGAAGTGTTTTTACGCCTTCGGAGTATTTCTTTTTGTCATTGTCGCTATCTTCCATCCTGCTAACTCTTGCAAGGCAAGTATTAAAGGGTTATCAGTAGATCATCTCTTCATGATCCGCGTAGGCAGGGATAAGAAAGCGGCTCTGGTATCGATAGGAGCGACCGCATTTCTGGTGGTCATAAAATACGTTGCTGGAATGCTCTCAGGGAGTATCGCTCTCGTTGCTGACGCGATCCACTCACTCACAGATCTGATAAGTTCCATCGCGGTCTTTATCGGCCTTAAGATCTCGGATCGCAAGCCCACGGATGAGTTTCCTTACGGATTTTACAAGGCAGAGAATATCGTAAGTCTCTTCCTCGCTCTTGCAATCCTTTATGCCGGGTACGAGATTATTCTCACATCGATCGGAGCGGCGGTCGGAGCGATTATCCTGACAGATCTTCCATTTGCACTCTCAGTCGCACTGATATCCATGGCGTCATCCTTACTTTTAAGCAATTATAAGCTTAAGATCGGAAGAGAGGAAAATTCACCCAGTTTAATCGCGGATGGCAAGCATTCAAGAACCGATGCCCTCTCTTCCGCAGTCGTATTCGCTGGAATACTGGGAAACTATCTTGGTTTCTATTTCCTTGACTCGGCTGCCGGTATTCTGGTCGCTCTCCTCATCTTCATAGCAGGATATGGGATACTAAAAGATTCGATAAAGGTTCTCCTGGACGCATCCATCGATTACGAGAGTCTCAACCGGATCAGGGAGATCGCATCCGAAACTCGTGGTGTCGGGAAGATACGTTCCTTGAGCGCGAGGAGTTCAGGAAAGTTCATATTTATCGAGATGGATGTGGGTACGAACCTCACAGACCTTGAACAGGCGCACCAACTGAGCGATAAGATCGAAGGGAGGATCAAATCCGAAATAAAAAATGTTGACCGCGTTCTGATACATATAGAGCCAGAGGAGAAGGAATTTACAAGGTATGCGGTCCCGTGCACCGAGAACAATGGTCTTCTGTCAGGAATATCCAGGCATTTCGGGGAGGCGGAATATTTCTGCATATTTGATATCCGAAGAGTAGATAACGATCTCACCGATATGCGGTTTCTGAAAAATCCGTTTGCAACGCTTGCGAAGCGAAAAGGGCTTAAAGCCGCCGAACTGCTGGTCGAGAACAGGATAGATAAACTGATCACAAAGGAGAGCATCGCACAGAAGAGCGCGTTTTACGTCCTGGACGATGCTTATGTGGCGTCTGAGGAGACCGATGCCGGCACCATCGGAGAAGCCATCGAGAATATGAGGAGCGCGACGAGAGGTGATGGGGGCGAAGCGGTATGATCAGCCGCCGCTCCTCCTGTATTCCATCAGCGCAAGAAGCGCCGCCGCCAAAGGCGTTCTTTCGCGATTTTCCGGCGGTAAATAGAATACGGAAGATGGATATGATTTAATCATCTGGCTCGAACTCTTCCAGCCGGAGCTGCCTGAGCACACACCGCTCGCCCGGTATCTCGACCGGATACCCGCCTGTGAGGCATCCGAGACAGAGATCGCTCGCAGGAATGCCTACTGCTTCGACCAGCCCATCGATGCTCAAGTACCCGAGCGTATCTGCATGGATCGCAGCTTTTATCTCTGGTACGCTCTTCTGCGACGCGATCAACTCCTTCCTCGTAGGCATATCGATTCCAAGATAGCACGGAGATATGATCGGCGGGCTTCCGATCCTGACATGCACCTCGGATGCGCCTGCTCTCTGCACCAGATCAACGATCCTCCGCGACGTGTTCCCGCGCACGATACTGTCGTCGAGCAGAACGACCCTCCTTCCCTTGACATTCGGCTTGATCACATTCAGTTTCAGTTGAACCGCTTTCTTCCGCACCGCATCAGACGGCATGATGAATGTGCGCCCGACATACCGGTTCTTCATCAGAGCCTCGATATACTCGGTGCCGGATTTCTTGGAGTATCCGATTGCCGAAGTGATGCCGGAATCCGGTACCGGCGATATCATGTCCGCGTCCACCGGGTGCTCAGCTGCCAGACACTCCCCGATCTTTAACCTGACATCGTAGACGAGTCTACCATCGATCACAGAATCAGGGCGCGCAAAATAGACGTACTCGAAGACGCAGTGCGCCGTGTTTCCTGGTTTGCATATCTGGTGGCTCTCTATCTGGTCGCCATCGATCACCAGCACCTCGCCCGGACGCACGTCCCTCATGAACTCGCCGTCATGCACATCGATCGCCACGCTCTCGCTCGCCACGATGTACCCATTCCAATCCTCTGATTCGACCTTTCCGAGACAGAGCGGCTTGAAGCCGAGCGGATCCCTGACCGCAACCAGCGTCTCATTGATCAGCATCACAAAAGAGTATGATCCGACGATGCGCCGCATCAATCTGCGTATCGATTCTACGATATCGTTGTGCATCAATTCCTTCACAAGGAGATGCGCTATCACCTCGGTATCCGAATCAGAGATGAAGATGTGACCCAATCGCCCCAGTTCAAGGCGCAGTTCTTCCGAATTGGCAAGATTTCCGTTGTGCGCAATCGAAATCGTCCCGCCCTTAAAATTGATCGTCAGTGGCTGCGCGTTCTCGATATCTGATCCACCACTGGTCGAGTACCTGACATGCCCGACCCCGACGCTGCCATCGATCGAGAGGAGATCGTTCTTCTTAAAAACCCACGGCACGATGCCCATGCCCTTGATCGACTGGGTCTCACCATTGTGCGCTATCACAATGCCGGCAGACTCCTGCCCGCGGTGCTGGAGGGAGTATAAGGAATAATAGATGGGAAGCGCTGCGTTCGATCCCAAGAATGCCGCGCCAACCACCCCACATGCTTCCTTCAAGTATGATCACCTGATTATTGCCTTCTGGCAGTTCATAGCACCATGATAATCCCTTTTGTGGATAGCAATGCGCCCCCGTGTGCCACTACCTCAGTACCGGATCATCCCTTCTCGTGCCACTTATAATCCCGCATCTTTCTCGATTTTCCGAATCCGCATGAGACGCAGACCTTCTTTGTCTTATGATACGAGATACTGCCGCACCGCCTGCACCGTATATGCGTCTTCTTCTGGCGTTTGCCCATCGATGGAGTTCCTTTCGACATTTTATATCACCTAAAATATTTATGGGGAAACATACACAACATTGTCACCGCGCACAACAACAGTCCCGATCTGGCGCGTCACCACGCCGTCCACGAGTTCTTCAGCATTCTCAAGTGTAAGGTTCATGTGGACGTCGTAACCCTGTAATATCCCGCGAAATTCGCGGGAACCTTTCAGTCGAACGAGGACAGATTCGTCCAGTACATCATTCAGCTTATCAAGCGGTCGGTTTCCCATTTGGTAAATCTCCTTTGATCATCAAGGAATCATTAAGATATGCTTGATCGATTGATGTACTTAAAGGTATCCTGCTCTGGTGGCTGCCAGGTTACGCTGGCGTTGGAAACCGGTCTGGAAATCAGTCTGGCAACCGCCCACGAAGACACGGTTTCACACCCTGATCCTGACCCCATCAGCCCCGCGTCTGTACCTGCCAAACTCAGAGCCTGCCAGTTCGCTGCCATAAAAGACAGGTCCGTCCACGCAAGCACACGCTCCTGACGGGTCGATGCAGCAGGCGCCACAGATTCCAAGCCCGCACTTGATGTACCGGTGCAGACTGAACTGTGCATTCCCGCGCTGCTGCTCATCAAGCATCGAAAGGAGCGCATACATCATCGGCTCAGGACCGCAGGAGTGAATGCACCGATCAACCACCCCGCGATCCAGCAGATCGGTGACCCTTCCATGAAATCCGGCAGAGCCGTCATCGGTTGCGACCATGACCTCTCCTGCATCCTCAAACCGGCGCTGGAACAGGAGTTCATCACGCGTGCGTGCGCCAAGCAGTGTCAGCACATCATAACCCATCCCGTGCGCCGCCTCTGCAAGCGGGGCAAGCGGTGCTGCACCGACCCCTCCTGCAACAATCAGCACGGGATTATTGATATCAAACCCCCTGCCATAAGGTCCCCTGATGCCAACGGTGTCTCCGGGGGCAAGTTCGAAGATCGCGGAGGTCGCATCCCCTACCTGCTGCACCGTGATCATGTTGTGGTCTGATAGCGACATCGGAACCTCGTCAACGCCCCTCACCCAGACCATGACGTACTGCCCCGGTGTGAACTCAAGCGAGAGATCGAATACGAACGATCTGACCGATGGGGTCTCGTCTATGACATCAATGATCGTTGCGTTGGCTGGTTTCATGGTAGTCACCGGGTTATGGCGTGGTCGCTTTTGTGCATTACAACATCTCACGGTTCCACACTTCAAGGTGTCGCGAGTTGGTTAATCGCGCCCCACATATCCTGAACTCTTGAGACACTAACGATTTTCCTTGCGGCAGGTGCACAGATCACAGGATCGAACCTGCGAACCTGTTTTGCAGATCTGCATGTCCTGCAGAAACTCAGTAACCACGCACGAATAACCTGTATATTTAAGGCAGTATTTCTCGAAACTACTTCCGCTCAACTCGTTTCACCACAAAATTCGCAATCTCTGTGCTCTCTGTGCCCTCTGTGGTTCAATCCAGGAAATAATCTGAAGAATATATCATGAGAAATAAAACCACAGAGGTCACGGAGGGCACAGAGAGGGGGTGTTTGGAATCGCAGAATATGTCCACGAAGAAGTTGCTTTTGTTCAGGTTTAATTATGCGCGGCTCCTCAGCCCATACATCGGTCTTCTGCCATTCCTGATACAGTCGCAACATCTATAAGCGATCCGGCGATAACGGTATGCAGGTGAGTATATGCTTCAGGTTTATGCGAATGGTGATTTCGTGCCACAGGATCAGGCAGTGACCTCGATCTACGATCACGGCTTTTTATACGGTGACGGTGTCTTCG
>DAOURL010000137.1 GCA_030625165.1 Methanosarcinales archaeon
TAATCTTAAGTGCTTAGAGATCACGAATGACACGAATAAACGAATTTCACGAATGCTAAACCGGAATAAATTCGTGTCATTCGTCCATTCATGATAAAAACTGTTAGAAATAGACTAAATTCTCGATAAACTCCTCGAAACTGGAGTAGAGCAAGTTTTGGTAAATAACCGATATGACTGGTCGTTTGTTCGCCACAATGCGAGATATCAGAGAGCCGAAAGATGCTAAGCGTTCAATCGTCCGGATCTTCCGGGTTTTCCTGACCAGCAAGCTTCTTTAAGTTCTCTGCCATCTCAAGCAGTTCATCGTCCCGGATACCCTGCTCTATGGCTTTCTTAACGATTCCCCGGGCTTCTGCGAATCTCTCATTCGCAAGCATAATTTTTCCGAGATACCGGTGTGCTTTCACGTTATCTGGCTGGATCTGGAGAAGCTGTTTCCATTCGAGTTCGGACCGGTCAGGATCCCCCATCTCGAAGAACAGCCGTGCAAGGTTCTCTCTCCCGAGTATATAGCCCGGATCGAGGCTGAGCGCTGTCCTGTATTCGTATTCCGCCTCCGGTTTATCGTCGAGATCTTCCAGCAGGCTTCCGAGGTTGTTGTGTGTTGCCGGATTGTCCGGATCGAGGCGGATGCTTGCTAAGTATTCGTCCTTTGCAATGTCGAGTTTCCCTTGAAGCTGGTACACCATGCCCCGAAGCATACGCAGGTAGGGATCATCAGGCGACTGCTGTATCAACAGCGTAAGCTCGACATCCGCTTCGTCGTACCTGCCCAGGTTCTTAAGCGTTACCGCAAGGTTCTGCCGCGTATGTGTGTGTTCAGGATGCTCCGCGAGAATGTAGCGGTACTCGGCTTCTGCTTTTACATACTCCCCGCGCCTACCAAGAACATCTGCAAGATTGACTCTGGCATGGGTATATTTTGGATCGAGAAAGATCGCGCGTTTGTAATACTTCTCTGCCGCATGGAGATCCCCGAGTTCCTCCATGATCACGGCATAGTTGTTGTTGATGGCGGCATTCTTCGGCTCGATCCGAAGCGCCTCCTCGAGAGAGTCCTTTGCCTCGTCCAGTCTGCCCAGTTGGTGCAGCAAATCTCCAAGATTCGAATGGAACTGTGCGGCAAACGGGTTTAAAAAGATGGCGCGGTTGTATTCCTGCTCTGCCACATCGAGTTTTCCGCGTTCGTGCGCAGCAATTCCGCGTCTGAAACGCTCGTTAGGATCATCGCCGAACAGGTTTAGGAATCCCGCCATAACTGTATAACTACCTAACTATGATTCTTCTTCCGAGTCTCCACCGAGTAGCGAGTCTATCGGGGTGGAACCGTAGTTTGCAACCGTTGTGTTGATCTGGGCGATATCTCCTGCTACCTCACTCCCTCGAATCGACCGTCTCTTTCTGAGACCCTCCTCTTCCGGGTGAAATCCGCTACCTCCGGTTACGAGGAGTTTCTTCCGTTTAGGTCCCGGAAGCGTGCCTCGCATCGGAAATCCGCCTTTATCCGATCCGCCTGTAATCTTGAGTGTATACCCGGAAAGTCCGACCACGCTTCCATCAATCTCGCTGCCGATAGTTTTTCCAATGAACGTATTCGCTGACGCGCCCGATACCTCTATCTGGTATGCTTTTCCTGCATTCGCATCTGAGACAACAACTCTGAAATCTGCCATATTTTGTTACTCCTTTAGTTTCACTTCGCCCAAGAGGGTTATATAGGTTGCTGCCTTGATATGACCATGGACGTCAACGCAGACCTGCACATCCATTCAAAATACTCGATGGCGACGTCTAACAAGATGGACCTGCCAACGATTGCACGGGAAGCGGCAAAGAAAGGTGTGCACCTCGTAGGGACCGGGGATTGCCTTCATGCAGGATGGATGGAATCGATCAAGAAATTGCCTGAATCCGGCGGAATATTTTCGCTCGACAACACCTCTTTTGTGCTCACAGTAGAGGTGGAGGACTCCAAAAGGGTCCACCATCTGCTCATCATCCCGTCCGTATCGAAGGCAGAAGAGTTGCGTGAGCGATTCGCGGGTCATTCCCGCGATATCGACACAAACGGGCGTCCTGCTGTCCGTTTGAGCGGCGCAGAGATCGCCGAATATGCGCGGGATGCGGGCGCACTGATAGGACCATGTCACGCGTTCACGCCATGGACTGCGATGTATGCGTACCATAATTCGCTTTCTGACTGCTATTCCGATCTTTCGGATTATATCTCGTTTGTTGAGCTGGGATTGAGTGCGGATACCTCCTATGCTGACCGGATATCCGAGTTGCACCGGCTGACCTTCCTCACAAACTCGGATGCGCACTCGCCATGGCCCAATAAACTTGCCAGGGAGTTTAACCGGTTTGAGATGCCGGAGATCACGTTTGATAATTTGAAAAGTGCGATTCTCAGAAAGAATGGGTGTAAACCGATATTAAATGTCGGAATGTTTCCGGAGGAGGGAAAATACAACGAATCCGCATGTATACGGTGTTTCAAGCATTACACGCTTATGGATTGTCTGGCAAAGAAGTGGCGGTGCAGATGCGGCGGAAGGATCAAGAAAGGCGTGCATGACCGGGTAAACGAACTTGCCGATCTCCCAGTGCCCGAGCATCCGGACCACCGGCCGCGATACCTCCACCTGATACCGCTTGCCGAGATCATCGCGATGGCGATCGGGCATTCGAGCCCGTACACCAAAGCGGTGCAGGCAGCATGGAATACGCTCGTCAAAGGACCTGGAAGTGAGATTGCGGTGCTGGTGGACGGCGACCTCTCCGGTCTGGGCGGCGACCTCTCCGGTCTGGGCGGCGTGGACATAAGGATTGTGAATGCTATCCGTGCGTTTCGGCACGGGGAGGTGATCATCCATCCGGGCGGAGGCGGGAGGTACGGGACAGTCGAACTGCCCGATGGTGCTGGTGGTGCCAATGGTGTTGGTGCTGGCGTCGGTGCCGATGCCGATGCCGCGGGACCAACCGGGGCGGTATCTGACCAGCGAACGCTGTTTGATTTCGGGTAATTACTCATGTATATAAAACACTATCATGAGACTTCACTACACAGGCACTGCTTGACCCGGGATATATTGGAACCAAACAGAGAATTTAACCGCAGAGGACGCGGAGGGACGCGGAGAAGGATAATACTCTGCGAACCTCTGCGTACTCTGCGGTTATTTTTCTTACCAGAAAGATCATGAAGATCCTGGTCATCGGGTACAGCACCAGATACCTCGTCTGCGCTGGAAAACGTGCAGGATATACTGTGTATTCACTTGATCACTTCGGAGATGTCGATCTCCTGAGATGTGCTGATAAATATGCTTGTTTTGACGAGATAGCAGACGATGATGAGTTGTTGGGCATTTTAGATCACCTGGATTGGGATTTTGATGCGATCATTCTCGGTGCCGGGTTTGAATATGTGGATATGGAGCGGGAGGGATACCGCGTACTTAATAACCCGCCCGATATCGCAAGATCGATCGGTAACAAGAAGTCTTTTGCAGGGAAGATGGAGTCGCTTGGTTTCCCGCATCCCGTGATCTACGATATCGGTGATGCTTTCGGATATCCTGTCATGGTAAAGCCGATCTACGGTGTCGGGGGGATCGAGAACCGGCTGGCGTGCAGCAGAGAGGAGATCTCGGGATGCGGGGACGATCTGCTGATTCAGGAGTACCTCGAAGGGGTTCCTGCAAGCGTCTCTGTCATCGCAACGCACGAAGACGCGGTGGCGATAGCCGTAAACGAGCAACTGATCGGGACGCCGTGGCTTTCCACGCATAGATTCGCATACTCCGGGAACGTGACACCTTTCAGAAGCGAATACGACTGCGAGATGCGCGAGATCGCAGTTCAAGTGACCAAGAAACTGGGGCTTGTGGGTTCAAACGGTGTTGATTTCCTGATCACAGATAAGGGTCCGGTGGTGATCGAGGTGAATGCGCGGTTTCAGGGAACGCTTGATACCGTCGAACACGTATCCAAGATCAGCGTATTCGATGCGCATGTGAAGGCGTTTTCGGGGGAGTTGCCAGCGATCGGTCCTGATAACGAGAGCGTAACCGGATTTGCAGGAAAAGCGATCGTATTTAACGATCACGATCTTGTCATCGACGAAGCGATCTCAAAACGACTTGCGAGAGAGCCGATTCGGGATATCCCAGAGGCAGGGTGCAAGATTCCTGCCGGAGATCCGGTGACGACCGTCTTTTGCACGGGACGCACCCGGGAGCAGGTGCTGGATAGATTGGAGGCGGCTGCATGGCGGATCAGGCGATCGGTGTGAGATGGTGGGGGGCGTCGCGCCTTGTGGTGCGGGCAGTCTTGTTCGCGGGGTTTTATATCGATGATCGGCACGCCAACGTTCCCGGAATCGACTGTTACGACCCGCCCGCCACGCAAGACGGCACCGCTTTTGTGACCTGTGATGTGAGGGTGCTGCCACCGCCATCAACATGGTTACACGGTAAAACTGTTGCAGCACTAGATATTTAATGTGTATCAACGCATACGCAAGTTCCCATGAAAGAGTTCGAATCCGATTCTGCCAATGTCCGCATCCCTGAAGGCTACAGCACGGTCGTCATCAAACTATATTTCTGGATAGGGCTCATCTCGGCGACCCTGCTTCGGGCGATACTAATTGCCGACCATTACAGCGACTTCATCGCACGGGCGCTCTGGTACCTCGGAGTCCTCGGGTATATATGGTTCTTCGCTCACAGGTACCACATCGCCAAACGCAGGTTTGGTGTGATAAAAGACCTGAATCTCCTCGGAAAGATACAGACGCAGGAACCCCTGACAGAAAAGGATTTCGAGGGACTCAATTACATCATGTGGAGCCTCTCGGTATCCAAGGAACGCCTGAATTATCTGGTCATCTTGACATTTTCCGTAATAGCTATCATCCTATCGTTGGTGCTGGATCTCGGGTTTGTGAAGTTTTGATGGCGGTGGAATTTGAGTATAAGCGAACGGAAGCATAAATCAAATGCTACTCCATTGGAGTATATACCTCGGTCAAAAGCTCTTCCGGGGGGACCTCTCGTGGGTCATTCAGATAAACTTCCCCTGTTGAACCCACCAACCTCTTCCCACTCTCTTCGATCCACGCAAAGACTTTTTCATAAGTGGGCTCGTATTCCTGATGTGGTCCTTTGTGGACGATCTTCGCAATCTTCCCGCCAGGCAGCTCATAGTACTTGATCTCGTGCCGAGTATGGCGCAGGTGGATGGCTGTTGCATGGGATTGAATGTGGACGGATGCAGGATATCAATGCAAGTTCACCCTACTTCTTTCGTTCATTTAACAACTCTTTGCCCCCGATATCCAGACCGAAAGATACCTTCAGAGCCCCGGTAGGGCATGTATTGACACAGGTCTGGCATAAGATACACTCAGTAGACAGAACGCGAAAGCCCATTTTAACATAATCCGTGATCCGAATATCCATCGGACATGTCTTCATGCAAGCCCCGCACTCGGTGCATTTTTCGCTATCTCCTCGAATCTTGAGCAGTGAAAAGCGGGTTGTAAATTTGAGAATTG
>DAOURL010000108.1 GCA_030625165.1 Methanosarcinales archaeon
GATCGAAGAGAACCTGCCTGCCGGAGCGCGTCTGATCCGTGTGATGCCGAATATCGCATGTACGGTCGGGCAGGCGATCTCAGCAATCTCAGCAGGCACTCATGCAACAGAATCCGATCTCGAGACCGCACGTACGATCTTTGGATCGGTCGGAAGAGTCGTCTCGGTTCCGGAATCGATGATGGATGCTGTTACCGGCTTGAGCGGGAGCGGACCTGCGTTTGTGTTCCCGATGATCGAGGCGCTCGCGGATGGCGGGGTGCATGAAGGGCTCCCGAGGGATATTGCGCTCGAACTTGCTGCCCAGACCGTTCTCGGTGCTGCTGCCATGGTTCTTGAGACAGGAGAGCATCCGGGCGTGCTTAAGGATATGGTGACGTCGCCTGCCGGAACCACTATCCGCGGGATACATGCGCTCGAGACGCAAGGGTTACGTGCTGGCATGATGAATGCCGTGATCGCAGCAACCCGGCGGTCGAGAGAACTTGGGGGATAAGCGTCCCTGCCGGGGGTCTGAAAGGTCTTCGGAAAGAAATGGAAAGGCGGGAAGGCGGCGTGTACTGTGTGCGCACGAATGCCGCCCTCTTTTGGTCACAGATTACAGATTGATTGCGCCTGCCGCCGCCTGCAGGATCATCAGCGCATCGAGCGAGGTGACGCGGTGGTCGCCGCTGACATCAGCATTCGCGTCCCAGCCGCCGCTGGCTGCGATCCGGAGTGCGATTGCGGCATCGGTCGTGCTGGCTTCGCCGCCTATCTTCACCCTATATTGGTCCACACTGCCCCAGTTTCCGGCATTGTCCTTTGCCCTGATATGAAAGTACCAGATGCCGTCTGCCACATCTGTGTATGATTCTGAGCTTTCTGTGGTGTCGCATGTCATATCCGGCGTTGTGGTGGCTGATTGGTCGAAGATGTAGCTGTAACAGTCGATTCCGGAAGTGTCGGATGGAGTTGTCCAGATGAATGACGGATCGTTGCCAGAGTACCATTCGTCCTCGTCCGGATGTGTTGATGATGATATCACCGACGCTGGCGGGTCTGTTGCGTCGATCTTTACCGTGTACTCATCGCTTTCGCCCGTATTCCCAGCCACATCGTCGATCTTGAATTTGATCTTATTCTGCGTCCTGGAATCATGATTAAACGGAACAGCAGTCGCGGTTACCGTCTGGTAGGATGTTGTGCCATCGCTTCCTGTGCAGCTTGCAGAGATCCAGCCGCCCCAGGTAGTGCCTCCGTCTGTAGAGTATTTGCAATACGCGGCCGAAACATCTAACCCTGCTGTGACATCCTTCACCTCTATCATGCAGTCTGGGGTCTGGTCACCCACCCAATCGGTCGGTGCGAAGTCTCGCCAGTGGTGTGGATCGACATTATCGACGGTAAACGGTCCATCGGTATCATCACACGATACAGCTCCAAGGTCGTCGGTCGCATACACTCTCACCCATACACTGTCATCCTCGTCGATGTATCCTTCAGTGTCCCAGTCGACGTACCACCATTTTTCTTCACCAGTGGTGCCAACGGTTGGGTATCTACTACTCCCGAGCGGGAGATCGAGGATATGCCACACGCTATTATCCCGTGAATACCAGAACTCAGTGTACGTTACATCACCATCTTCATCGGTAGTGTATGTCAGGGTGTGGATTATGCCAAAGTAGACCTTACCTGGCTCAGGGTTGGCGACAGCAACACTTGGCGGGAGGTTGTAGTCTATGTCGTTCTGGAAGATCGCACTGTTTGCTTTCGATTTATCATGGCCAAGAGCACACCATGAGTCATAGAAGTCTTTGAAGGTGTCTTCATCGGTTGTTTGATTTTGCAAAACATCCCAGATGTTGTTGAAATTATCCGTTAGCCTATCATACATCTCGTCATGATCATCATATATATCCCAGAGTGCGGCGGCAACATTGCCTTCGCATGAGTCGCCAGCAGGAAAGCTACCGTTATCCCGGGTCTCAAGATTATATGAGTGACCGTATGTGTTATCTGTGAAATACTCATCATCAAAAACCGCAAGCGCTGAAAAGTGTGCCCACCCTTCAGTCCACGCACATCCGGGTTCAGAGACTCCATACATCTGGTGACCCTGACTGCAATTAACTGGTGGCCAATAATCTCCAAAAACCTTATACATCACGCAATGCCCGTATTCATGGATGATTACATCAGGATCGTTTGCGTGACCGCCACCATCGCCAAGATGTTCCCTACCATCAAGGTGAATACAGGGCTCTGTACTACCAAAGCCATCGCCATGTGCATGTGTACCATCGAAACCACATCCAAAGTCCGCGTCGTGACCCCACTGCCAGTAGACCGCCACACCATCCATTCCATAACCAACCGTATTTGCGAGATACGCACATCCTTGACAGAGAGTATCATAGACCCACCATGCTTTGTAATGCGTTTCATCGTCTGGTGTGTGCCATGACATGCAAAGTTCATCGGACACAGCCGGATAGGGCCCTCTTATAAATTGATACTTATCACCATTAGCATCTCTTACGCAACCAGTACCGCTTGCTGCAACGAACTGCACGACAATGTCTAACTTCCCCCCATCCGCGTCCCAATCAACATTCTCAACAGGACTGAATTCAAAATAACCGGTTTCATCTGTCAATACAGCGCTGCTTAAATTGTCACAAATGCCGTCAGAGTAATCATAATCCCAGAGTCCTACAGTAGCCCATTTCATTGGCACATCGTTTAGATTTCTATCGGTGCAATAGAGATTTCCCTTTACCACCAATTGCGGTGTGAGATCCTTTATTATATACCTGGCTCTCATCGGATCGGTACTACGTCCTGTATATTTCACATGCAATTTGTTGTCATCGTAGTACTTCCCCTCTTCATGCAACATATCAATCGAATCTGAACCGAGATCCATGGGTGGAGACACTCTCCAGAGATGAAAGTGAGCTATCTGATGAGGTACTTGATCTCCCGCAGTCCAGTAATCGTGTCTGATCTTGTAGTTGCCGCATGTACCCTCTTCGCCTATCTGAAGTCTATGATCGCATGTCTCGGCACAAGCAACTGGTGCTATGATCAGGAATATCAGCAAACCGAGTAATATCTGTTTCATAATTAACCTCTACTTATGACTGGTTTTCTCTCTCTACCCATGCCGTTCCATTCCAGTAGTGATTATTCCAGTCGAGATTTGGAGGTTTTATTTCACTGATATCAAGCGGAATAGGAGTTATATTATGTTTGGATGAGGTTATGCTTATATCCGCCCGCATCTTCTCAAGTTCCGATTTGTTTAAGACATGAGATATTCCAAGTACTGGAAATACAGGGGGTATTGGAAACGGCTTATCGCTGATGTATGTGGAATCATCGGATACTGATAGGTATATCCTATCTTCCCAATCAAGACCAGTTATTGTCCAGTTACCCGTCTTGACAGCCTTTATTGTGGCGCTGAACTGATATAGCTTGCCTTTTGAAAGATTTGTTGGAAACCATCTGGCATCATTAACATCGCTGAATGATAGGTTATGCCATGTCTGGGGCCATTCACCCTCAACATCCATAAGTTCAAATCCATCTGGAATATCAAGATGGACAAAAAGAATCTCGATATCCCTATCCGGAATTATGGAATAAGCAATTCGGGCAGTCTGGTTGAGCGCGGGAGCATTCGAGATGGATAGATTGCGATAACTGACATACCCCCAGTTCGTGATCATAGGGGGTGCTGGTGTAGAAGGGGGCGCCACTCCTGATGTAGGCGCTGGCGGAGCCGCATCTGGCGTTGCTGCCGACGGCGTTACGTTCGGTTGCGGCGTTCCGATCTCTGATGCCTCCTGCACGCATCCCGACATTACCGCAGCGATCAGCACTGCGGACAAGATCAATATTGTACTTCTTTTCATGTTATTTATCCTCCATTTTTTGTAGCGATCAGCCATACCTACCAATCTGATTTAAACATTTCTGTTGCACCAACGCCCCCGTCCGGATTTGTTGGTTACGATATCATTGGCGCTGTCGGGTCTGCCGCGTCTATATTTACCGTATACTCATCACTTTCACCCATATTCCCAACAACGTCATCTATCTTGAATTTGATCTTGTTCTGCGTCCTAGAATCCCGGTTGAACGGCACAGAGCCAGCAGTTATTGTCTGATAGGACGTAGCACCATCGCTTCATGTAGTGCTTGCAGAGAGCCAGCCACTTTAGGTAGAGCCTCCATTACCTGAGTATTCGTAGCAGGCTGCCCCGACATCCGGGCATGATGTGGCACCCGCAACCTCGATCGTGCAGTCAGGGGTCTGGTCTGTTCACGACCCCACCCCAGCCGCCGCCTGCAGGATCATTAGCGCATCGAGCGAGGTGACGCTGCCGTCGCCGCTGACGTCCGCATCAATGTCCCAGCCGCCGTCGGCTGCGATCCGGAGCGCGATTGCAGCATCTGCGGGGGTGAGGCGTCCATCGTCGTTGAGGTCGCCTTTCGGCGGCAGATCCCACGGATGCACAAGTGGCGAGAAGGACGACGTGACCGTATCGGCATACTTCACCACTATAACGCCAGGTTCACCGACGAGCCGGTCCACTTCCGTAGCGTTCTCAAGTGGCTTGTAGGCGGTGGCATCGGCATATCTGACAACCATAACGCCGGGCTCACCAACCAGTCTCTCAACCTCTGCGGCGTTCTCCAGCGATCTATATGAGAACGCATCAGCGTATTTGACCACCATCACGTCCGGCTCGCCGACAAGGTGATCCACATCGGCGGCATCATCCAGCGCGAGGTTCCAGACGTTATCGGCATCCACTACCACGATCTCGTCAGCAAGTGCTATGGGTGAGTATGTTAGCGCCAGAAGAATGGCGGAGATTAACAGGAGTTTATTCGACATAAACCAACACCAGACCAACTCGTCCAGTTCCTCTACCGGCAGATACTCCTACTATGTGCTCAATCCCCTTTGAAAATTCAGATGAAGTCCCGAAAATGCCATGGCTATGTATATTTAAACCACTGCTAAACGTTGTACCATCGAGTGTTGCCGCACCACCATAGCGAGTGTCTGGATAATAATGCGACCACCCCACTTCATAAAGTGAAAAAGAACTTGGTACCGTCACCTTGAAAAAATTTGAGCTTGTTGTGGACTCCACAATCAGCATCATTTTGGTGGCATCCGGGAACTTAAAATCGTAGTACTTTAGACCGCTGCTGCTGCTACCGCCTATTTGATTTGCCACAATGTCCACCGCATCTGCCAGAGTGGTTGTAGTCATTGCACCACCGCTGTAGGAGTACCACGGGAATAACCAGCTCGATGGTCTGTCATTCGGGTAGTACGCAACCACCCAGCCGTCTGTGCTGACATACACATGCGGATACTGCTCTTCTGTGTGCTTCGATAGCGCAACCGTGCCTATGATGTAGTCATCAGTCTCGCGCTCGATTGTCGCAAAAGCAGGTTTTGCATCGTTCAGATTAACGCTCGATTTAGCATGCACATAAGCACTTATCCCAGCCTCATCCGCAGGGAAATCCACTGCGGCGCATGCGCTCCCGGCAAATAATAAAACAATGCTAAGAAGCGCAACAAACATGATCGAAATGTATCTATTTTTCATAAAATATCACATTTGATAACGATGGGTCAATCTTACTTAAGCGTTACTCATCCTCGAGAAACGGCGGTCTCTCAAGCGGTATCGAGACACTCCGACTCTCCACATGCTCTGACGCATTCGCGGTAACATTATCGGTCACGTTCGCGGGAGCGTCTGTGGTATTATTCTCAGCCATCTGTGCTCCGTTCTCGGTGCAGCCGGATATTGCCAGTACGATGAGTACAATCGACACCAACAGAATTTTCCTGATCATGTTATGCCTGCGCCTGTTTGGTGGCTTCGATGTGATTATGGTACATAAACATTCCTGCACGCGATTATCTTACAGCAGCCGCGCCTGCCGCCACCCCACCAACGCCCCATCCCAAATTTTACCAATGTTTCGCCACTGCCAAAGTATCTGCGAACTCTTCTGGCGATACAAAGTTGTTTTGGTCTTTGATCCGCTCCTGTGCTAGTTTTCTGTTCGCTGTGACAAAATAATCTGCATCCGAGACGATGTACGCACAGACATGCAGCACATCATCACAATCGTCCATCGTACTCCGATACTCTATTTCAAGCGATCGATATGATGCTCCATACATTATTTCAAGTTCTGGTATTTTATGTATGAGATGATATACCTCATCGGCAGCAAGCCGACCCTTTCTGTTTTTGAACCAATTAACAACTTCTTTGATCGTATATTCAGAAATAACAGGTGTGAATCTGATGCCCGCGCATTCAAGTATTGTTGCGCTCTCGCTCACAGGATCAGTGATACCGAATATAAAAATGTTCGTATCCAGATACGCTTTCATCGATCTTCACGTCTCGTGGCTGGATTTTCGCGTATCTGCCGGATTTCTGCAAGGATGGTTTCCCGCTCTCCTTTGGCAAGTGGAGTTTTTGAACCATATTTCCTCTGCGCGTCCCAGAGCGACTCTTCGTATATAAGGTGCCTTATTGCCAACTTAACGGTCTCGCTTCGATCTGAAAACTTGCTTGAACCTATAAAGTCGTCAAGCGTTGAGAGGTCTGTATCCGTGAGCGTGACTGTGAGCGACTCCATACCTCGGCATTTGGCATCTGTGTATTAAATACCTTACCATGATTAAAATCATCGCTAATGCAACATCTTTCAGAAAACCAAAAATTGAGCAGATTAATGTTCGTGACTTTCCGTGGGCGCTTGCAACCCCTGATCACGCAAAATCACGAAACGCAAAGGCAAACTTGCCTCCGGTGTCAGGGATCAAGTACAGGGATTCTCTGGTCCCTGCTGCCATGGTTCGCTATTCACTCAAACCTCTGCACAGGTTCAGCCAGAAGGAACGCTTCCAGCTCAATCCTCTGTTTCAGCTCATCCGCCAGCTTAATCGCGCCTCTCCGGTCTGAGTGGCGCAGGGTGACCGGGATCTCCCTGCCGCGGAGCACAATCGCACCCATCTCGGCAGCGAACGCTTCTCCTGTGCATACCGATGCGCAGTGTCCGCAGTTGCAGCAGAGATCATCGATCACCTCGCTGCCAGTGAACGCACCGGCAGGGCACTTCACACTGCAGGCGCTGCAGTGGACGCACAGCGACGGTTCAAACGTCACCAGAGGATCGGAGCCGGAACGCCAGACCTGCGAATAATCGATTCTTCCGATCTCATTTCTCGTCCGTATGTCCACGACCGGAAGCTCGATCTCACTATCGAGCCGGGACGCACGGGACAGGACATCCCCATCCAGAACCGGTATCGGCACTGCTATCGAATTGATGAGATCGGGACCTGCGGAGGTGACGAACCCGCTGATGCATGAGCCATCCATCTCATGCATATCCGCAAACAGGGACAGATTCCGCCGCACACTGGTGCTTCTCGTACCTTCTCCGAGCACATATCCGACAGCGCCGTTTAACAGAATCCTCGTCCCGACTCCGATGGTTCCTGCGTCCTTTTCGAGTGGATTAATCTCCCCGCAGCC
>DAOURL010000205.1 GCA_030625165.1 Methanosarcinales archaeon
GGCTCATGGGCTCGTGGTCTAGTCGGTTATGACGTCGCCTTGACATGGCGGAGGTCCTGAGTTCGAATCTCAGCGGGCCCATTTAAGTTGTAGATGTCACTCTGGTGGTGCGGGGCTTACCAAACGGCACTTACAGCCAGCTGCATGTATTCCAGCCACCTATATTCCACTGCCCGTATCCGGTGTACCTGCCATGTCTCACAAAAAATTCGCCACCCTTGCCGTTGCCGCGCTCCTCATCGTCGTGGTAGCGTGGTTCGGACATGTCACCAATCAGGAGGTGGGGGGGATTGTGCAGCAGCAGTTCACCCAGCAGCAATTGCTGCTCACACGGCAGGCGGCTGTCGGAATCGAGGGCTTTCTCGATGAGAAGACCGTTTTAATCGAGGTGCTGGCAGCCGATGCATCAGATACGTCACCCGAAGGTATGGCACGGAGTTTTATACCAATTTATTACAGATCCAGAGGTTTTTTTGCAATTCAATTTATAAATAGCACCGGTGTGGTGGTATCAGGCTACCCGCCAGAAGATGCGCCAATCGGATTTGATCTGTATGCGGAAAACAAAAATCAGGCATTCGATCTTGCAAAAGATCGCAGAGAGACATATACCACAGACCCGACCCCGCTCTTCGAAGGCGGGCTTGGTTCATACGTATGGGTGCCGGTGTATGATGATAACGAATTCAAAGGCACGATACTCGCGATTGTCAGAGTGTCCTCACTATCTGAGCGATTTCTTATCGATGTCATGCCTGAAGAGCATGGATATATGTACATGATCGATTACTCCGGACGTTCGCTGTATGACGGAGCGCACAAGGAGATGATCGGCGCAAAGTATGTCGGGAGTTTCTGCACCAACAATTCGTCCTACGCAGAAATCTTATCAGAGCAGATGCAGAAAAAGGAGGGGACTGGCTATTATTTCGACGAATCTTCTGGAGAGTGGCGGATCGTGGCATACACACCTGTGGTCTGGCGTAACCGTGTCTGGTCGGTTGCCACAAGCGTTCCGGCAAGCGATGTGGACGCGCTGGTACATTCGGTCTACAGAAAGCAGATCCTGTTCATCGCAATCGTCATCGTAATCATCCTTGCCGGAAGCGGAAGCATCGTTCATATCTTTTCGAGATGGAACAGGGAGCTGGAGAATGAAGTCGAAAGGACGACAGAGGACTTGAAAAAGTCAAATACGGAACTTGAGTCCGCAAACACCAGATTAACAGAACTTGACCGGCTAAAATCCGAGTTCGTCTCGATAGCATCACACGAACTGAAGACGCCGCTCACATCGATAAAACTTTCAATGGACGTCCTGAGATCACTTTCCGGCTCAGAAAAAGACATCCGCACGAGAGACGAATTATTCGGGATAGTCGACCGTAATATTGGGAGACAGAGCAGGCTCGTAAACGATCTCCTCGATATATCAAGAATCGAGACCGGAACCCTGAAATTCAATCTTGAACATGTAGATCTGTACGATATCATCAGGGAATCGGTCAGAAGCATGAGAGATATCGCAGAGGAGAAAGGTATTTCCGTTCACACCGATCTGGAAGGTGAAACACTTGCGATCACAGGAGATCGTGACCAGTTGGTGCAGGTTTTTGTAAATCTCATCGGAAATGCACTTAAATTTACTGAGAAAGGCGAGATTCGTATTCAGGTACGGATGGTGGCAGGGCATCCCGAGATCAGGGTCAGCGATACAGGAATCGGAATCCCGCCAGACGAACTGGACCGGATCTTTGACAAATTCCATCAGGTGGATTCCGGATTGACACGCGAGGTTGGCGGAAGCGGGCTTGGGCTTGCGATCTGCAGAGGAATCATTGAGGGGCATGGTGGCAGCATCAGGGCTGAGAGTGAGGTTGGACGCGGGAGTACGTTTGTAATCGTTCTGTAAGAGATCCAAAGATAGTGGGATTTGCAATAGATGTTGGCGATGAAGAGAATCTCGCCGCCCATCTCACGCCACATCCCACTTAATTGTACCCGCGGTTGCGACATTCCGATGTTTCACATTTCATCATTAAATCTTTCGATTAATCGAAATATTTAAGTACTGTTAGTTACATACATAACATCTGATGAGTCTATTAATCAACCAGTCAGGACCGGAGCAGCAACCACTGGATGGACGAAGAGACGTGATCTCTGGAATTGCAGGCGGAGTTGGCGGTGGCGTGGTGGCAGGGATTGGGAGTTTGATGGACGTTCCCACCGTCCACATGGCACTGATTGCGGCAACTGTTGCTCTTGTTTTTTATGGATTGATGAACGGCTTCCGGCTTTCTGCCCCGGATAAGTCCAGGTGACTACCAAACGCCCGGGCAACTTATGCAACTTATGCAACTTATGCAACCGGACAGACCGGGCAACTTGCGGAAATCTTTTGAATCGTGCACCCCCCTGGTAAACCATGACCATTGAGATAACCCTGATCGGGACCGGAGTTGCCATGCCCCAGCCGCACCGGGTGCAGTCAGGTATTCTTGTAAATCTCGATTCGCCGGTATTGTTCGACTGCGGAAGCGGGGTTCTTCCGCGCCTTCTGGACTGTGCATCGATCGGGCACGTA
>DAOURL010000206.1 GCA_030625165.1 Methanosarcinales archaeon
GGCTCATGGGCTCGTGGTCTAGTCGGTTATGACGTCGCCTTGACATGGCGGAGGTCCTGAGTTCGAATCTCAGCGGGCCCATTTAAGTTGTAGATGTCACTCTGGTGGTGCGGGGCTTACCAAACGGCACTTACAGCCAGCCGCATGTATTCCAGCCACCTATATTCCACTGCCCGTATCCGGTGTACCTGCCATGTCTCACAAAAAATTCGCCACCCTTGCCGTTGCCGCGCTCCTCATCGTTGTGGTAGCGTGGTTCGGGCACGTCACCAACCAGGAGGTGGGAGAGATTGTGCAGCGGCAGTTCACTGAACAGCAATTGCTGCTCACACGGCAGGCGGCTGTCGGAATCGAGGGGTTTCTCGAGGAGAGGACCGTTCTTATCGAGGTGCTGGCAGAGGAGATCGCAGATGAGTCTCCAGAGAACATGACATCGCATTTTATGCCGGTTTATTGCAGATCCAGAGGCATCTCCTCGATCGGGTTTGTGAACAGCGAAGGTGTGATCGTGACCGGCTATCCGGTAGAAGATGTGGCAATCGGTCTCGATCTCTATGCAACAAACAAGAACGCATCATTCGACCGTGCCAGAGATACCGGAGAGACCTACACCACCAACCCGCTGCTGCTGGTTCAGGGCGGGATCGGATCGCACATCGGGGTGCCGATCTATTCGGACGGCGAATTCAAGGGTGTCGTCTTTGCAACCATCGATATATCCACGCTCTCTGAGCGGTACCTCGCAGATGTAATTCCTGAAGGGCGCGGGCATGTCTACATGATCACCCGGATAGGGCGATCCCTGTACGATGGTGCGCACAAGGAGATGATCGGTAAAAAGTATATCGGGAGTTTCTGCACCAATGATTCGTCCTACGCAGAAATCTTATCGGAGCAGATGCAGGAAAAGGAGGGGACTGGCTATTATTTCGACGAATCTTCCGGAGAGTGGCGGATCGTAGCATACACGCCTGTCGTCTGGCGTGACCACGTCTGGTCGGTTGCCACAAGCGTTCCTGCAAGCGACGTGGACGCACTGGTACATTCGGTCTACAGAAAGCAGATCCTGTTCATCGCAATCGTCATCGCAATCATCCTTGCCGGAAGCGGAAGTATCGTTCATATCTTTTCGAGATGGAACAGGGAGCTGGAGAACGAGGTCGAAAGGACGACAGAGGACTTGAAAAGGTCAAATACGGAACTTGAGTCCGCAAACACCAGATTAAAAGAACTTGACCGGCTAAAATCCGAGTTCGTCTCGATGGTATCACACGAACTGAAGACGCCGCTCACATCGATAAAACTTTCAATGGACATCCTGAGATCACTTTCCGGCTCAGAGAAAGACATCCGCACGAAAGACGAGTTATTCGGGATCGTCGACCGAAATATTGAGAGACAGAGCAGGCTCGTAAACGATCTCCTCGATATATCAAGAATTGAGACCGGGAATCTGAAATTCAATCTTGAACCTGTAGATCTGTACGACATTATCAGGGAATCGGTCAGAAGTATGAGAGATGTCGCAGAGGAGAAAGGTATTTCCATTCACACCGATCTGGAGGGCGAATCACTTGAGATCACTGGAGACCGGGACCGGTTGGTGCAGGTTTTTGTAAATCTCATCGGAAATGCGCTTAAATTTACTGAGAAAGGCGAGATTCGGATTCAGGTACGGATGGTTGCAGGGCATCCCGAGATCAGGATCAGCGATACAGGGATCGGAATCCCGCCAGACGAACTGGGCAGGATCTTTGGCAAATTCCATCAGGTGGATTCCGGGCTGACGCGCGAGGTTGGCGGCACGGGTCTCGGGCTTGCGATCTGCAGAGGAATCATTAAGGGGCATGGCGGCAGCATCAGGGCTGAGAGCGAGGTTGGACGCGGGAGTACGTTTGTGATCGTGTTATGACTATGGTTGCCTACCACCCGGGTTCTCACCGCGGAGACCGCGGAGTTTTCCACTCCGCACCCTATCGTGCTGCCAACGGCTTTGCTAACGCATCTCGATATTTCACAGTTTATCATTAAATCTTTCGATTAATCGAAATGTTTAAGTACTGTTAGTTACATACATAACATCTGATGAGTCTATTAATCAACCAGTCAGGACCGGAGCAGCAACCACGGGATGGGCGAAGAGACTTGATCTCTGGAATTGCAGGCGGAGTTGGCGGTGGCGTGGTGGCAGGGATAGGGAGTTTGATGGACGTTCCCACCGTCCACATGGCACTGATTGCGGCAACTATTGCTCTTGTTTTTTATGGATTGATGAACGGATTCCGGCTTTCTGCCCCGGATAAGTCCAGGTGACTACCAAACGCCCGGGCAACTTATACAACCTACGCAACTTATGCAATCCGGGCAACCGGACAGACCGCACAACTTGCGGAAATCTTTTGAATCGTGCACCCCCCTGGTAAACTATGACCATTGAGATAACTCTGATCGGGACCGGAGTTGCCATGCCCCAGCCGCACCGGGTGCAGTCAGGTATTCTTGTAAATCTCGATTCGCCGGTATTGTTCGACTGCGGAAGCGGGGTTCTTCCGCGCCTTCTGGACTGTGCATCGATCGGGCACGTA
>DAOURL010000210.1 GCA_030625165.1 Methanosarcinales archaeon
AGTATGCGCCGTTTGGCGGGTATCGCGAGAGCGGGATTGGCAGGGAACTCGGGATGCATGGTCTCAAGAGTTACCTCGAAGTGAAGCATGTCATGGTCGGGTGACCGCGGTTGTAGATTCAGGTCTGCATCGTCAAAATCATGGGGGCTAAAGCAGGTAATTTAACCGCGGAGGGCGCAGAGGAACGCGGAGGATAAAAACTCTGCGAACCTCCGCGTCCTCTGCGGTTATTTTTCTTGACAGAAAGTACCGGATCGCAAATCAGAATACCTGGGTAGTTACGATGGTACCAGAATTTACATAGAACTCATCGGCAAGCAGTCTGGAGGTGCGATTCGTCGACACCGCGGGCGTGCGGCTTCGTGCGAACTCCCGATCGCGCCGGTGGTGCACGGGATTGCACCAGACGGGCGCGATCATGAACGGTTGCCGGAACTGATCACTGGCCGGAATGGGGCGTAGATCCGGACCCTTACACACTCAACCTCATGATCGCATCAGCGAGATCGCCGCCGGCATCTTCCAGTGCTTCGCGTGCCGCATCCTCGCTCGCACCGGTCTGTTCGATCACGAGTTGCACATCCTCATCAGGTATCGCAAGTTCCCTTGCACGCTCATGCGGCGTGCCCACCAGCTGGTAGGTCTTCGTGCCTGCAGCATCCATGATCGAAACCGCGGCATCGTCAAAGACGATCTCCGAGTCAGCGGTTCGGATGATCACCTCTTCCACGTTCTCAATCTCTGTGACGCTGATACCCATCTGCTTCATCATCTGCTGCATCTTTCGTGGGCTCATGCCCTTCCCAAGTCCTGGAAACATTTTTTTGCACCTCTTCTATCTCTTGATTTATCTCGATCTGTACTATGGTTTATGGTTTCGGGTGGCATATAATGGTAACGAGATCGCCTCGTCCACAGGGAGTCACCCGCATGTTCTGCCGGATGTGCGGGATTCAAATGGCATTTCATCGCCACTGGAAATTCTATCGTTGGGTTGGGGGCATCAATCTATTTTGTGCATAGATTCTATAGCAAATATTTATATAGCGTGCACACCAAACTAATTGTGATCATACTGGATGATCATAAATCAGAGGAGGTATAAATATGGCTGATGAAACCAAGTTTTGCTCCAATTGTGGGGATGAGATAGACGCGAAAGCGGAAATATGTCCGAATTGTGGCGTGCGAGTGAAGGCAGCGACAAATGAGATAAAAAATCCTGGATTGGCGGCAGTACTGTCTTTCTTTGTGATGGGTTTAGGGCAGATATACAATGGAGAGATTAGTAAGGGGATTTTATTTATAGTTCTTTATGCTATTTCGATTGTACTGTGTTTTGTCCTGATAGGCTTTATCACAACCCCAATTCTGTGGGTATATGGGATTTATGATGCACATAAGACTGCAAAGAAGATCAACGCTGGCGAGATTGGCACTTGATGATTTTACATCACGAACAGCGATGTTATGATGTCCGCTTACGTGTTTGATCGCAGAGCATGATCGAGCAGATGCTCAAGATTCGAAAATCGGTATCGTCCCACTCCAAAACAGTTAATGGAAGATAAAAATGGTAACGAGATCGCCCCGTCCTCATGAGGTCCCCGGTATGTTCTGCCGGCTGTGCGGGATTAAAATGACATTTCATTGTCACTGGAAATTCTATCGTTCGGTTGGGGGCATCAATCGATTTTGTGCATAGATTCTATAGCAAAGATTTATATAGCGTACACACCAAACTAATTGTGATCATACTGGATGATCATAAATCAGAGGAGGTTAACTATGAGTGAATTCATAGACGAGTTCATCGGAACATGGAAGAAAGTGATAACCACGCCAAGTGACTTCTTCAGGGAGATGCCGACATCGGGTGGATACGAGGCGCCGCTTAAGTTCGCGGTCGTAAACTACATAATAGCGGGTATCGGGACGGCATTGGTCTCTATATTGGCCTTTACATTCCTAGCATCGCTCTTACCCATGACATCGTTCTGGCCCGGCAGCGCGTTCTCGTTCGGCAGCGCGCTCTCTAATATTATTATCACGCCAATAACGGGGATCATCGGGCTGTTCATCATCGGAGCGATACTCTATGTCTGTTTCAAGATCGTTGGCGGGTCCGGAAGTTATGAAGGCACGGTTCGGATACTCTCGTATGCATCGGCAGTGAATGCGGTTTCGTGGATACCGATCCTCGGCTGGATCGTCGGGCTTTATGCGATCTACCTTGGAATCGTTGGCGGAACCTTTGTTCACAACATCACGACATTGAGGTCTGCGATAGCGATATTCATACCGATAATCGTGATGATAATAATCTCGGCATTGTTGATCGTGGTGCTGGGTGCGATGCTGTATGAGACATTTGGAACAGGCGGATACGGTGGATACTGCGGATACTAAAATATCCGATATATGACATGCGGTTAAACACGGACCCTGACCCGAGGT
>DAOURL010000248.1 GCA_030625165.1 Methanosarcinales archaeon
GTCAGAATTAGCCCTCCGGATCGGACGTGCGGTTGGCACGGGCAGAAGTAGCGTCGTCGTTGGGCACGACACGAGAAGGGCGGCAGAGATGATCGAGTACGCGGCGATATCAGGGCTTCTCTCGGTGGGATGCAGGGTTACGCGGGTTGGAATGGTCGCAACTCCGACGCTCGCCTACGCCGTGAGGGATTACGACTGCGGCATCATGGTGACAGCCTCTCACAATCCGCCCGAGTACATCGGTGTGAAACTATTCAATCCTGATGGGATGGCGTTTGACTCAAAGCAGCAGAAGACGATCGAACGGTTGATCGGAGATGCCGGGGAGGGGGGAATTGAACTTGCACCGTGGGATCGGATGCACCCGGTCAGAACGGACGGAAACGCTGTCTCAAACCACATATCGATGATCCTTGCAAGTGTGGCGATCGAGAAGAGGATGCGGGTGGTGGTGGACTGTGGGTGCGGTGCGGCATCGCTCACAACGCCGTACCTGCTAAGGGCGATGGGTTGCGATGTGGTGACGCTTAATAGCCAGCCAGACGGTTTTTTTCCGGGACGCAATCCCGAACCGAAGAGCGAAACGCTCACTGCGCTTCAGTCAGTGGTTCTCAGTACGAATGCCGATCTCGGGATTGCGCATGACGGCGATGCGGACCGGATGGTCGCTGTCGATGATCAGGGAGAGGTTGTCAGCAATGACAAACTTCTCGCGTTCTTTGGAATGCATGAAGCACAGAAGAAGATGGTCATTCCTGTGGACACTTCCATGTTAATCGATGCGATGCTCCCTGATATCGAGATAATCAGAACGCGGGTCGGGGACGTCTTTATTGCAGAGGAGATGAAGCGCACGGGTGCTGATTTCGGCGGCGAGCCGAGCGGTACATGGATATTTCCGCGAGTATCGTACTGCCCCGAGGGCGTCTATGCTGCAGCAAGACTCGTTGAGCTACTGAGCAGGGGGGACGTGAGATTCAGCGACCATCTCTCGCCGATGCCCGAATACGAGATAAAGCGTGGATCGATTCCCTATCGTGGAGATCTCGACGACCGGCGGATCGAAGAAGAACTGCGTGCGCTTCCCTCTTCCAATATTAGCACGATCGATGGAATCCGGCTCGGATTCGACGACGCGTGGGCGCTCGTCCGCCCTTCCGGAACAGAACCCCTGATCCGGATTACTGTTGAGGGCGCGACATCGGGAGTGGTCGAGAAATTATATCATGAGATACATAAAATCGTAAAAGGAGCTATCGATGAAAGCAGTGATCCTCGCAGCAGGTGAAGGGACGAGAATGCGTCCGCTTACGGCATCATGCCCGAAGGTGATGCTGCCGGTTGCAAACGTGCCGATACTTGAGCA
>DAOURL010000191.1 GCA_030625165.1 Methanosarcinales archaeon
CACTCGACAAGCCCGATGCGGGCATCACGCACATCATCTGGCGCGCTTAAGACCGGTGACAACCTGTAGAACTGGTTAAACTCCTCAGCAAGTTCCCGCGCATAGATCGCCACGATGTGCGGTTTCAACTCCCTTGACGCAAGATCGATCACGTAAGAGAACCTGGCAAGCTCTTTCACAAACGAGATCTCGGCATCCCCTGAAAGTCTGGCAGGGTCGATCGATTCAGGGACGTGCGATGCTTTTCTTAAGATGCTGCACGCCCTTGCGTGGGAATACTGTATAAACGGCGCTCCGAGTTTGTCGAAGTCAAGCGCACTCTCCCAGTCAAAGGTCGTCGCCTTCTCTGGTGTGACCTTCACGATGTCGTACCTGACAGCACCGATGCCGACCTCTTTTGCGACATGGTTTCTGAAATCCTCCTCCGCATCGGGTCTGCGCTTCGTGACCTCTGTTAGCGCCTGCTTCTCGACCTCGTCGAGCAGTTCGTCTGCGGAGATGAATTTGCCTGCGCGGGTGCTCATCGACCCCTCCGGAAGGGATACAAACTCGAAAATAACGATCTCTGGCTCTTTTACCCCACACGCGCTTAGAACGTAGCACAACTGGCTGGAGATGAGTTTGTGATCAGCGCCAAGAACATCGATCATGCGGTCGCACTGTTCCGCCTTCCACCGGTGATATGCAAGATCACGGGTCACATAGACCGAGGTCTGATCGCTCCGCAGGATCACAAGATCCTTCTCAAATGTCGGCATCGGGACCACGAGAGCACCATCTACCATTTCAGTAAGTCCCAAACCTTTAAGTTCCCCTACAAGGTCGGATACCTCTCCGCCTTTCACAAACATAGACTCGTGAACAAACCGGTCATGATGGACGTTCATCCGCTCAAGCGTGGACGTGATCCCTGATACAGCAAGGTCCGTGGCGCTGCTGAACCGCTCGATCATCTCTGCGTCACCACGTTCGATTCCCTGCATCAGTTCATCGATCTGGCAGACCAAGTCAGGATCCTCCCCGAGTTCCCGATTTGCACGGATGTACACATCCGCGATGGCATGATCCGCCTTCTTTTGACCATCAAATTCAAAACGATCCATCGCCCACGCAACGATTGCGACCTGCCTGCCCATATCATTGACATAGTACTGGATCTCCACGTCATAGCCCGCCGTCTTCAAAATCCTTGCGAGAGTGTCGCCAATGATCGAATTCCTGATATGTCCGACATGCAACGGACCGTTTGGGTTTGCGGAGGTGTGTTCGATGATCACTTTTCCTTTCCCGTTGCCAGTGCCGTAGCGTTCTTTCTTCAGAAAGATCTCGTGCACCGTATCGTCTATGAACTTTCTGCTGGCAAAGAAATTGATATACGCTCCCACCACCTGCACGTCTCCGACCAGCGAGTCTCTCGGGATCGTGATCACATCAGCGATGGCATCAGCGATGGCTGCCGGACTTTGCCGGTATTCCGATGCCAGTCTGAACGAAAGCGACGATGCAAGATCGGCGTGTGCGGATTCCTCGATGTGGAGGTTGTCAATCTGATAACCGGACGCGTCGAGTGCCTTTTTTAGCACGGACTCGACTTCGCTTTTGAATTTGAGAAACATTTCAGAGAAATAGGTGTCGCACGTTTTATGTCTTTTGCCGATGTGATGCTCTCTGCCTATCAGAACCTTATGTCCGGCTCTCGCAAGCATACCACTGATGTCGTCGGCGTCCATTGCTTGCGGTGGCGGGGTTGCTATATGATGCGTTCATGTTTACGGGTCGGGTCTGCACGAGTCATGTGCAATCCGATTTTATAGCGAAAGAGTTTGAGTGGTGTCTGATTAAAGTTTTGCTCTGCGAGGTGCTTGGGCGCGTTGATGTGTGGGGGGGTTTTACTGGCGAAAGAATTATATAGTTTTAAAGTCATGTTTAGAAAAGCATGAACGACGACGACACTGAAAATTACCTTGAAGAACGCAAGTTATTGATTGAAGCACGGCAGCAGAGTTACCAACAATTTGATAAGGCAATTTTAACTTTGTCCAGTGGTGGATTGGGCGTATCCATCATTTTTCTGAGGGATATTCTACCGTTTGAGCAGATTACCGATTATTCTTTCCTTATCGCATCGTGGGTTCTTTTTGCGTTATCCATCACTTGCACGCTCATATCATTCTTGGCAAGCCAATATGCATACGATGAGCAATTGGAATTGATCAATATATACTTTCTGAATAAAGATTCTGATGCGCTGACTAAGAAAAATAGATTTGCGCAAATTACCGGAGGGCTTAATATCTTTGCGGCGATCTTTTTCATATTAGCAGTGATAGGTACAATCATGTTCGTTTCAATAAATATTACATAATAGGAGGTAATAAAAATGCCAGACAGCGATATAAAGAAGGGCGATCTAGTCGGGGCTGCAACGGTTCCACCAAGAATTCCACAAGTCCTCTCGAATCAAAATGGCTCAAGTCGGATTTTGACTGGGGTTGTGACCAGCAAACAGAACCCAAATAGTAGCAAGACATCAGATACCGATGATGGATAGGTGGTTTGTAACTCCACGTAGAGACTTTTAAAGTTATACTTATATTAAAAATGTTATACAGAATCATCCATGGCAACCACCACCCGGAGACACGAGATGACAACAAGAACATTTACTGCAATACTACACAGGGAAGAGGATATGTACGTCGCGGAATGTCCGGAAGTCGGCACAGTCAGTCAGGGATATACGATCGAGGAAGCGATTGTCAACCTCATAGAAGCCACTGAACTTTATCTCGAGGAGTTTCCTTTATCAGAAACCCATAAACCCTTGATGACCACTTTCGAGGTTACCGCTCATGCGCAGACTGCGTAAGGTAACTGGACAGGAAGCTATTCGTGCGTTACAACTGAAGTTTAACAACCCCCACTTCCCCCAAAACCAATAGCCTTAGACCCATTCCTTCGAATTTCCACCCAATTCCCGCCCACCGACACATTTTTGTGCAGAAACGCCACTTCGCCCGCTACTGTTTTCACTGTGACCAATCTTGCCGATTCAAATCAGTGTAGGTATAC
>DAOURL010000143.1 GCA_030625165.1 Methanosarcinales archaeon
ATCGAATCCAGCGATGAAACGAGGTTTCGGGATGTGCTTAAGGAATTTATATCGATGATACGGGAGAACGGGAAGCCGCTTGACCCGGACGTCATCGTAGAATCCGACCTGATCGTCCCGCCGGAGGACCTCACTCTTTCAGAGGCGGCGAAGATGTTCAGCGGAGAAGGGCTCATACCGGATTGAAATCCATGTCAGAGCGCACGCGCCCTCTGATGGGGGCGCCTGATGACTAAAAGGCGCGGGCGGGACTGTCAAATTGTGACTACCATATCCACCTACTCCATACCTACCACGCAGGATTCGTGGTAACCGGATCACTCCATCAGCCGGTTGATCCCCTCGATCACTGCCTCGACCGATGCCATGATGATGTCGGTTCTGGCGCCCTTTGCCGTGACCACTTTCTTGTCAGAGCGCATCGTGACAAACACCTCCACAAGGGCATCGGTGCCGCCTGTGATCGAATCGACGTGGTACTCCTCAAGCTCTATGTCCTGCAGTTCGCTAATAGCCTTCTTGAGCGCATCGATAGCAGCGTCCACCGGACCAGTTCCGATGCCAGCCTCGACGACGTGATTGCCGTCCACGGTCAGCTTGATGGATGCGGTCGGCGTGACCCGGTTTCCTGATACCACAGTCAGTTCCTCGAGTTTCACCTTCGCCTCCTTGTATATCCCGAGCACAGTCTCTGTGATCGCCTGTAGATCCGCATCGGTAACCCGCAGTCCCTTGTCCCCGAGTTCCTTTACACGCGTGAATATGTCGTCTAATTGCGCATCACTCGCTACAATCCCGAGTTCGTGAAGCGATGCATCGATCGACGCCCTGCCGGTATGCTTTCCAAGAACGATCCGCTGCTCTCTGCCGACGACCTCTGGAGAGATCGGCTGGTATGTGAACGGGTCTGCAAGGAGTCCGTGCACATGGATGCCTGCCTCATGCGTAAACGCATTTCCGCCGATTATCGACTTATTCGGGGCGACAGGAACGCCTGTAAGTCTGCTGACGAGGCGAGATGTGGTGTAGAGTTCCTTGTAGTTGATCCTCGTCTCCCTGTGGTAGAGCGACAGAAGTACCATCGCCACCTCCTCAAGCGGCGTGTTCCCGGCACGCTCACCGATGCCGTTTATGGTTACGTGCGCCTGCGCTGCACCCGCAAGGATCGCAGCCACCGTGTTCGATGTCGCAAGCCCGAAGTCATCGTGGCAGTGAATGCTTACAGGAGCACCAAGATCGCTTAACTCCTTAAATATCCTGGTGGTGCGCTCAGGCGTGAGGATTCCAACGGTATCGCAGAAGCAGAGCCGATCCGCACCAGCCTCGATGCCATCAGCGTAGAGCGACTTTAAGAAATCGAGATCAGCCCGTGAGGCATCCTCGCCACTGAGTTCGACGATGAGCCCGTGATCCTTTGCAAACTCGCAGAGATGGATCGCGTCATTTCTCACGGTTTCGCGGTCCTTCTCCAGTTTTTTTTCGATATGAAGATCTGAGACCGGGACAACGAGATGGATCGAGTCCACATCGCATTCGATGGCTTTCTCGACATCGATCTCACGGATCCGGCAGTAACTACAGATCTCAGCATCCAGATTCTCGTGAACGACTGCCCGGATGCCGTCCCGCTCGCCCTCTGATGTGATCGCACTTCCTGCCTCGATCACGTCTACGCCCAGAGCGTCGAGTCTCCGTGCGATCCATACCTTCTCCTCGGACGTTAGCGATACGCCAGGGGTCTGCTCGCCGTCGCGCAGTGTGGTATCCAGGAATCTGATAGTGCCGGTGGTGTCTGTAATGCGAATCCCTCTTGTTCGGTCTGTATGGCCTGTCGATTTTCCAGTGAAATCACCATGAGATTCTACCGCAGAGTGCGCAGAGCCACGCAGAGGACTTACATAGTCTCGAAACTCTTGCGCCCTCTGCACTTCTCCGCGGTGATAAATCACTTGATTTTCAGACAGTGCCGGTTCGTATGGTAATTCTTTGCGGAATCGACTTAAGAATATCGATTGCAATATGATATAGCAATGACCCGCATCATCGTAATCTCGGATACACATGACCACAAACTGCCAGATGCCTTAATCCCACTGCTCGGGAGCGCAGACCTGATCGTGCACGCAGGGGATTTCACAACGGTTGCATGCTACGAATATCTGTCGGGCATCAACGAAATCGTAGCAGTTCATGGCAATTCGGACTGCGCAGAACTCAAAAGGCATCTGCCGGAGCGAACCGTATTTGATGCGGAAGAGGTCAGGATCGGGGTGGTTCATGAGGGGCAGTTATCCACAAACGGCTCGTGCGGGCTCTGGTATCTTGCAAAGGAACTTGGTTGCGATGTCCTGATCGTCGGGCACATACACACCCCGTTTATCGAGCAGGCAGATGTCTTGATTATGTGCCCGGGGAGTCCGACCGTGCCGAGACTTGCGGACCGGACGGTCATAGAACTGACAATCGAGGGCGATCAGGTTCACGGACAGGTGATCTCGCTTGGCGCTGGCGCGTGTTTTGTGGGGATGCAGAAGTAGGGAGTTCCTCTCACGGCTGGACGAGAACGAAACCACCCCCTCAAATATCCAAGCTCTGCCGCCTCGCGAGAGTCCCGAGGATACACAACACCACAGATCAAGAAAGTTTTATCAATCATCGTTTTAAAAATGCAGGAGAGGACTATGCAGGACACACTTCCAAAGGAATATGACCACCAGGCAGTGGAAGAGAAATGGCGGTCGAAGACTTATGACGATATATACCGGTTCGACTGGGAATCAGAGCTGCCGCAGTACATCATCGATACGCCGCCTCCGTATCCCACAGGCAATCTTCACATCGGAAATTCACTAAACTGGTGTTACATCGATTTTGTGGCAAGATACAAGAGGATGCGAGGATATAATGTGATGTTCCCTCAAGGGTGGGACTGCCATGGCTTGCCGACCGAGGTCAAGGTGGAGGAGACGCACGGGATCACCAGGCACCAGATCCCCAGATCCGAGTTTCGAGACCTTTGCAGGGAGTTAACCGCGAAAAACATAAAAAAAATGAAGGATACCATGAACCGGCTCGGCTTTTCCATCGACTGGGACTGCGAGTACGTGACGATGGATCCGAGATATTACAGCATGACCCAGAAGTCGTTCGTGCGGATGTATGCGGACGGGCGTATATACCAGCGCGAGGGTCCTGTGAACTGGTGTCCGAGATGCGGGACAGCGATCGCATTCGCAGAGGTCGAGTACGAGGACCGCAAGACCCACTTGAATTATCTCTACTTTGGGGTTGGGGAGAGGGAGCAGGCGATGGAGATTGCGACCACCAGACCTGAGTTACTACCGGCGTGCGTTGCGGTTGCCGTGCATCCTGATGACGAGCGGTTCAGGGGATTCATCGGAGGTACGGTCAGCGTACCGCTCTTCGGTTATGATGTCCCTGTGATCGCTGATGCGGAGGTCGATCCGGAATTCGGGACCGGCGTTGTCATGATCTGCACTTTTGGGGATAAGCAGGACGTCAGGTGGTGGATCGAGCACGAGCTTCCGCTTCGAATGGCGATCGACCGCGACGGAAAGATGACCGGTGTTGCCGGCAAGTACGAGGGACTCAGTCTTGGCGACTGCCGGGACGCGATCATATCGGATCTCAAGTCAGCCGGGCTGCTATACAAAGAAGAACCCCTTGATCAGAGCGTCGGAGCGTGCTGGCGGTGCGGAACACCTATAGAGATACTCTCAGAGAAGCAGTGGTATGTCCGGGTCGATCAGGACGCAATCCTGCGCACCGCTGATGAGATCGAGTGGGTGCCATCGCACATGAAGATACGGCTCGAGAACTGGACAAAGAGCATGGAATGGGACTGGTGCATATCACGGCAGCGGCTCTTTGCAACCCCGATTCCGGTCTGGTACTGCAAAGAGTGTGGGAAGACGATTGTGGCGAAAGAAGAGTGGCTGCCACTCGATCCGACCGAATCAAAGCCCCCTCTGCCGTGCGAGTGTGGTTCAGAGGAGTTTACGCCTGAGGCGGATGTGCTCGATACGTGGATGGACTCGTCGCTTTCAGCGATGGCGGTCTCGGGATGGGTCTTTGGGAAGGAACCGAGGGTGCCTGCGCAACTTAGACCGCAGGGACACGACATCATCCGTACGTGGGCGTTTTACACGATCCTCCGGACGCAGGCGCTCACCGGAAAGCGCCCATGGGACAGCATCCTGATAAACGGGATGGTCTCCGGGGAAGACGGGCATAAGATGAGCAAATCCCTAAATAATATCATTGCGCCCGAAGAAGTGACCGAGCAGTACGGCGCTGACGCATTCAGGCAGTGGGCGGCGATCGGGGGCTCCACCGGGTCTGATATCATGTTCCGGTGGAAGGATGTCGTTGCGGCATCCCGCTTCCAGCAGAAGATGTGGAGCATCGTCAGGTTCGCGCTCCCGCATATCACTGATTCGGGGGAGATTGATAAGGATTCGCTCACGATTGTCGATCGATGGATCTTGAGCAGATTAAACACGCTTATTATAGACGTTACCGCTGCGATGGATCGATACCAGTTCGATATAGCATTAAAGATTGTGAAATCGTTTGCATGGGACACTCTTGCAGATCATTACATCGAACTTGCCAAGTATCGGCTCTACGGCGAGCCATCTCCCGAGCAGCAGGCGGCACGGTACACGCTCGGAGCAGTGATCGAGACGCTGACACGGCTCCTTGCCCCGACCATACCGTTCTTTTCCGAGGAAGTCTACTCACACCTCCCCTCGTCAGGCAGCGTACATGCAGATGCATGGCCCCTCGCAGATGCATCCATGATCGATCCCGCTATCGAGCGGGAAGGCGAGAGGATCAAGGATATCGCTCATGCGATACGGAGATACAAATCAGAGCACGGGATAGCACTGAATGCTCAATTGGAGGGCATCGAGATCTATGCGGATGCGGCATCCGGCTCTTCAGAGGACGCAAGCGTCGGCGGTGGATCCGTTAACGCAATCGTCGACGGCAAGGCTGTTATCGCTGGCGCTGCAAATACGCCTGTGAGCGTGATTGCCGGAACACCTGATTTCGAGCACAGGGCAGTCGGAGTCAAGCCGGATATGAAGGTGCTCGGACCGATCTTCCGGAAAGAGGCTGGAAAGATCATCGGAGCACTATCAGGTATCGATCCGAGCGTAATTGCGGAGCAGGCAGCAAGCGGGACGATAAAAGTCGAGATCGATGCAGATGTCTTCGAGATTCCCGCAGACGCTGTTGCGATCGAGCGCGAGGT